>JBJTNR010000165.1:0-4109 GCA_046074145.1 Rhodoluna sp. | reverse complement strand
GCGGTATTTCTGTGTTCGTTGATTCAAAAGGAACGCGGCATCGTGGTTGACGAAGATGAAATCTCTTATGTCGCCCTGCACATCGGAAGCTTCCTGGAGCGCCAGGCCCAGGAAGAAAACCGAGTTACCGCCACGATTGTTTGTCCTTCTTATTACGACCTGCACATCGTGATGCGCGAAAGCATCGAAAAAGATCTTGGCGATGAAATTTCTATCGAATCTGTTGTTAGTCGAACCGACTTCGATGTGCACGGCATTACTTCCGACATCATAATTTCGACGATTCCACTTGGAGCACCGCTTCATAATGCCATCGAGGTGAAGCCATTCCTGACCCACCAAAACATGACTGACCTGCGAAATTTGGTATCGGGAATTAGGCAATCGCGTCGTCGTTCGAAGATTCGCGAACGCCTAATCGCCTGCTTTAGAGAAGACCTGTTCTTTAGAAACCTTCGCATTGAAAGCCCAGATCAGATGATTCGCGAACTTGGCAAGGGCATGATTGATCTTCAGATAGTTGGCCAGGATTACGTCGAAGGCGCAATCGAACGCGAACACATGTCTTCAACCGTATTCGTAGATGGTCTTGCGGTTCCGCACGACATGACCATGAGTGCCCAGGTGCCAACCATCGCAATCGCGGTTAATGAAGAACCCGGGCAGTGGGGTGACCAACAAGTCAATGTCGTAGCTTTCATCGCATTCGCCGCCAGCGGTCGCGAAGAATTTCAACCCGTCTTCGAACAGTTCGTTGATGTTTTTAGCGATCGCAATCGCATGCAAGAAATTATCCGTGGTTCAAAGGACTACAACGGATTTTTAAACTCGTTGACTAAGGCAATGGCTAGATAGCCAAATTAATTGTGGCGAGGCCCCAGCCAAAAAGCAGTGCGAAGGCTAAGCCAGCAAAGCTAGTTAACTTGAGAGCCAAAATTTGCTCTTTTGCAGTTTTCGCAGTTGCCACAATAAGTGTGGTCGGAATTACCAGTAGCACGTTCGCCCAAGTGAAAAATGTCGCCGGGTAGAGAAGTGGGTAGGGAAACAAAATTACAAACGGCAACCAGAGTAGTGCAAAATAAATTGCCTTAGCCCAGCGCTTACCAACTTTTACAGCGAGCGTGCGCTTTCCGGCGTGGGCATCGAGCTCGGCGTCACGAATGTTATTGATCATCAAAACCGCAGAAGCGAATGAGCCTGCCGCGACTCCGCCGGTGATCGCGTTGATGTCAAAAGTTCCGGTTTGTATAAACGCGGTTCCATAAGTAGCTACCAGTCCAAAGAAAATGAATACCGAAAGTTCGCCCAAGCCGGCGTAGCCATATGGATTTTTTCCTCCGGTATAGAACCATGCGGCCAAAATAGCTAAGGCGCCAACCAGCAGGAACCACCAGTGTTGCGTGAGAAGAACAATTGCGAAACCGGAAATTGCAGCCAGGGCAAAAAATGCAAATGCTACAAATTTCACAGACTGTGGTCGAACCGATTTTGATGCAGTTAGTCGAAGTGGACCAACACGTTTTTCATCGGTGCCGCGAATGCCATCGGAATAATCGTTGGCAAAGTTCACGCCAATTTGCAGAAACAATGCAACCGCGAGTGCCAACCAAGCCAATCCGGCATTGAACTTATCTACGGCTGCCGCGACACCTGTTCCGATTGCAACTGGTGCGATTGCTAATGGAAGTGTGCGCAATCGAGCCCCGTGTAACCAAAGTTTGAATCCGGTTTGCTTAGGTGGCTTGTTTGCCAAATTTTTCTTTTTAGTCATGCTTGGCCTTCGAAAAGTTTCTTCACCGAAAGTAAGTCATTTTTTGCGTTCGCGGTTTTCGGCAAGCGGTCTACGCGCATCACTCGCACGGGTTTTCCGGCTGGGCCAAGTTCGTGGGCCAGCGACCTAGCCAAGTCGTCGGCAACCTCAGGGCTGCCAACATAGGCAATTCCAACGCGTTGGCCCCACTGATCATCAGTTAGAGCATGTGCAGCAACATCGTCAACACCGTTAACTCGAAGTGCAAGTTGTTCAACTCGATCGAGTGAAATCTTCAGACCGCCAGAAATGATTACGCGATCCACGCGCCCGAGAATCGAAAGGTGCCCATTTTCATCCACCTCTCCCGCATCTTGGGTGACAAAGAAGCCCGCGGCATCGGTTTCGACTTTGGCTAACATCGGTGCCTTGATAGCTACTCGTCCATCGATCAAGCGGAACTCAACCCCGCCAAGTGGCATGCCGTTAAAGACACAACCGCCGCAGGTTTCGGTCATTCCGTAGGTGGTCACAATGGTGATGCCCAAATTTTTCAATTGATCAATTACTTTGAAATCGACAGCTTGTCCGCCGACCAGAATTGCATCGAATCGTCGAAGTTGTTGCAGCAAAAACTTGTCGTGCTCGGCAACGAGCGAAAGCCTGGCAAGCTGCGCCGGAACCAGTGAAGTGAATCTTTTTTCGGCTTTTAGGTGACTGGCGGCTTGCGCAAAAGCGGCGGGGGTAAACGGAACCGCGGTGTTCAAAATTACCGGCGGGTGACCGGCAATCGCCGAGCGCACCAAAACATTTAATCCGGCGATGTAATTAATCGGAAGAGTGAGCAACCATTGCGATTCGTGTTCTTCGGCATCGAGCGCAAATGCAGCCGCATGAGCACTGGCAATTAGTGCTTCACGAGAAATTTCGATTCGTTTCGGGTTTCCGGTTGAACCGCTGGTTTCAACTACGAGCGCAACGTCATCGGCAACTTCGTTCGGCAAGCCATGCGCCTCAGGCATCTTTCCATTAACCTCGGGGCCGGTTACAAAAAGTGCAGTTTTATTATCCAGCACATCGGCAATTGCACTCAGCGCACCGATGACATCGTTGGCTGCGATTAACTTAAGCGGTTTGCTCATCTAATTAAAAATGCCAAGGATACGGCGACCAGTCGGGTTCTCGTTTTTGCAAGAACGAGTCGCGTCCTTCGATAGCTTCGTCGGTTCCATAGGCAAGTCGAGTTGCTTCACCCGCGAAAAGCTGCTGCCCCACGAGTCCGTCATCGACCATGTTGAATGCATACTTCAACATGCGAATCGACTGCGGTGACTTACGCAAAATTTCACTTGCCCACTCAATGCCAACTTTTTCCAAGTCATTGTGCTTGACAACTTTGTTGACTACACCCATTTCATAGGCGCGCTGTGCCGAATACTCTTCGCCAAGAAAAAATATTTCGCGAGCAAACTTTTGTCCGACCTGACGCGCAAGGTATGCGCTTCCGTAACCGGCATCGAATGAACCTACATCTGCGTCGGTTTGTTTGAATCGAGCATGCTCTTCGCTGGCAATCGAGAGGTCGGCAACAACGTTTAGCGAATGACCGCCGCCCGCCGCCCAACCCGAAACCAAGGCGATGACCACCTTGGGCATAAAGCGAATGAGTCTTTGAACTTCAAGAATGTGTAGGCGACCAGATTTTGATTCATCACCATATTGATAACCATCGCGCCCGCGAACTCTTTGATCGCCACCAGAACTAAATGCCCAGCCACCATCTTTTGGCGAAGGCCCGTTTCCGGTAAGCAGCACGACACCGACTTTGCTATCCATGCGTGCATGATCTAAAACCTGATGAAATTCATCGACGGTTTGTGGTCTAAACGCATTGCGCACTTCTGGTCGGTTGAATGCGACTCGAACAATGCCCAAGCTTTCGTGCTTGTGATAAGTCACGTCTTCGAGTTTGTCGAAACCCGCAACCTCACGCCAAATTTTGGCGTCAAACAGGTCAGAAACGGCTTGGGTCATGAATCTAGACTAACAATGTGAGCGAATCTCAATTTCCGGCATTGGCTGATTTAATCGCCAAATCTCACGTGATTACGCTCCCGCTCAATACAAAATTCCGTGGATTAACCGAGCGCGAATTGGTGCTTATAGAAGGTACCGCTGGTTGGACCGAATGGTCACCTTTTAGCGAATACAACGACGCAGAGGCTGCGGTCTGGCTGGCGGCGGCTATCGAATTTGGATTCGGCAAAATTCCAAGCCCGCTTCGTAATGAAATTCCAATTAATGCAACGTTGCCAGCGATCAACGATCGCGCAGAGATCGAAAGGGTGCTCGCACGCTT
>JBJTNR010000164.1:0-4373 GCA_046074145.1 Rhodoluna sp. | reverse complement strand
TTACGACAAATCCGAGACTTATTAGCGAATTCGAATTCGCATAAATCATGTTTCGTAAAACTTCGGTGGTCATAACCACAATTTGCGCGTCGGAATTCTGGTTTGTATCGCCGGTTAGCAATCCAACTCGATCGATTCCGTAGCGCTTAACTAACTCGGCATATTTTTGATTACTAAGGGCCTTTATAGGAGTTGTGTAGAAAACCTTTAATTGTTTTTCGATTGCGAGATGTATCGCGAATTCGCCAACGATCGTTTTACCGGCACCGGTCGGTGCAGCAACAAGCACTCCCTTGCCTTCTGCCAACGCCCGACAGGCTTGCAACTGAAAATCGTCTAGTGGAAAATCCAGTAGGCCTAGAAAAGAATCAACTTCAGGCAGTTGCTTATTAGCCCTAGATTTCGCGTATCTTTCTGAAGGAGAAAGTTCGTGATCGGTCACTATGCGACTTCGAGATTTAGATTGGTTTTTTCTCGCCTTTTGTCATTTAGAGAAGTTATACCGGCGGCGGCGAAATAGAGAAGCAGCAATGGAATCATGACCAGAAACATCGACATTGGATCGGCGGTGGGAGTTGCCAAGGCTGCGATTACAGCGACAAGGAAAATTGCCATACGCCAAGATTTGATGATGCTGGCTGCGCTAAGAAATCCAGCGATATTGAGCATGACCAATACAACTGGCAAAATGAATGCAATTCCGAAAACCAGCAGGATTCGAAGCATAAATAAAATGTATTCATTTGCGTTGATGATGTAAGCAGTGCCATTTGGCGCAAAGCTACTTAATGTGGTGATGAAACCCGGAAGTGCAAACCACGCCATTAAACATCCGGTAGCGAACAACGGTAAAGCAGTGAAAAAGAACGCCAGCGTATAGCGCTTTTCGCGTTTCTTAAGTCCCGGGGTGACAAAGGCCCAAAGGTTGTAAATCCAAATTGGGCTCGTCATCAGAACACCCAAAAAAATCGAAACTTGAAGCTGAAGATCAAAAGCACCAGCAACGGTTGCAATGTTCAGCGTCGCGTCAACGTTTTTGCTTGCAGCTAGGTCAAGTACCGGTTTTTGAAGAATTTGAAAAACCGGATCATAAAGAAACCAGCCACCAACGGTTCCGCCGAAAATAAATATCGCGGACCAAAATAATCTATTTCTAAGTTCCTTTAAATGGGAACCGAGGCTCATTTTGGCCTCCGGGTTGCGTTTTCTAGCCATGACTAGCAGCAACTACTTGTTGCTTGAATCGCCCTCGTCTTTAGACCCAGATTTGTTGGAATCTTCGGACTTAATTTCCTTTTTGAAAATTCTTAAAGATTGCGCCAAGCTCTTTGCCAACCCAGGCAACTTCGGACCACCCCAAAGCAACAATACGATCACGAGGATGATGATCCATTCCCAGCCATTGAGGCGCATTAGCGGAACCTGCTTTCATTTGGGTCGTATTTCTTGAGCGACGCTATAAGCCTACGCTGTCGTTGTTCTTTCTTCTTGTCTTTGGCTTTCAGCAGCGTTCGCCTTTCGGCTTGAACGGTTTTGGGATCACGATTCATGCTCGATTCGGGTTTATCTAGCGTCATTGCTTGATTGGCTAAGTCAGACAAGATTGCGGCCTTTTTGAGAAGTCTGGAAAGCTGGTGGGCTACGGCGGAAGCGCGATTGAAAAGTGACTTAGCTATGAAACCAAATAGTGCCAGCGAGCCCACTACTAAGGTTGCCCAAATCCAGAACCAACCCCACCCACCAATTTCGCGCATTCGTTATCCCTCGTTTGTGAATTCTTCTGAAGCGCTTTCACCGATTGCCCTTAGCGCGAAGTCTCTAACAATCTTTTTCGCTTCGGGCGGTGCGATGACTTTAGCTGCTCCGCCAAAACGACTTATTAGTCTTGCAATATTTGGCAAGTGTCCAACCTTTATCTCGGCGCGAATCCTTCCTGAGGCGATCGAAGACGGCTCCGAAATATCTACAAAGTCAGCGATTAATCGATACGCCTCTGGTTCGACTTCAACAGTCACAGATACATCATTAGCGTCGGCGACATACATGACATCATCAAATTCGGTGGTGTTGCGATCAGATTCGGGGATGTCATCGGCAGTGACTTCGATTGCGCGCATTCGGTCAAGTTTAAAATTTCGAACTTCGTTGTGTAGCGGGCAAAATCCTCTCAGGTACCAGCCGGAGGAATTGTTGTCTAGTCGCAAGGGGCTGATGTTCCTAATCGTGCGCTCACCTTTTTGGTTTATGTATTCGCATTGAATTCTTTTGCCAGCGATTATCGCTTTACGAATAGTCTCGGCACCAGCTTCTGCAGAACCTGGCCGAACTTCCACCATCGGATTTATTCCCCTGCCTTGACTGGTGACGAAAAGTTGAATTAATTCGGCGAGTTCGGGGTCTGCCCTGAAAGTAGGAATCGACTCAAGGTAGCTTAGGCCCGTGGCAATAGCAGCCGCCTGACGATTAGAAAGTTTTGGCATTTCGTCCACCACTAAGTTATCCAGGAGTGAAAGAATTCCATCGTTTTCTAGCGCATCGATGTCAATCATGAAGAACCATTCTTCAAAGCCCGAAACCTGCGCCCGTGCTTCATTTAGCGTGGTTACCGCTTTGCGAATATACGCGGCGTCCAATTCAAATGCATCAGCCGCTTCCTCGATTGTTACCGGTCCCCTGTTTCGTAAAAAACCAACAAGCGCTAAAAGAAAATTGAAACGCTCGCCGCCACTGTAGGAATTACGCATGATCAGCCGCTACCTTCTCAAACCCTGATTTGATCGCTTGAGCAAGTTCTTTTGGTTTAACTACCTGGATATCGAACACGAAATCTCGTAGTTCTTCAGCCAGCAAATGCACATCCATGTAATGAATGCTCAATAACCCATCCGTCGCCTCAGGTGAATCGTCGAGGTGAAAGTGAAACCATGCTGGTGAATCTTTGACAATGCGCAATTGAGCTATTTGATCCTCGATAAGCGCCCAGAGTTCCTGCTCGGCTTCATGCATTCTTTGAGCGTCGGGTTTTTTAAAAGTGATGAGTTCTTCGTCAAGCAATACTGGTTTTACTTTAGAAACAATTCGTCGCAGTAAAAAATTTCTTGTTGCCTGCTTTTTCAGATCGAAACTTTGTAGTAGCCATTGGCCGTCGATGTTATGCAGAGACCAGGGTTCGACAGTCCGCTTTTCGATTGACCCGTCTGCTTTTCGGTAATCAAAGGTAATTCGGTAAGCCTCGTCGATTGCATCTGTTAGAGGTCCAAATGATGGCTCATGCGTGTTAATGCGCGGGGCGAAACCAATCAAATCAGACGCCGCAGGCTCAATTCCTAAAGAACGAAGACGGATTAAAGCCTGAGCAGCATCAGATTGCATGGATGCTCTAGACCAAACCTGCGAAGCTAGCTTTAGTAGTTGCAGTTGTCGGCCAGAAAACGAAACATTCTTCGGCCAGATAAAAGTATCCTCGGCGATGATGTATTTAACTTCATCTGGCGCCGCTGAAGGATTTGCCATCATGATTTGTATTCCGGAATCACGCAGATCAGTTTTGTCGCGTTCGAATTTTCGATCCAAACTCGGTTTGCTGCCACCGTTCATTAGGTCGTCCGCGTAGGCAGGAATTGCGGCGTAGATGTCATCCTTGGACAAACCTCGCCTTGCGAAAAGCAGAGCGCAGGTGAGCTGCAATAGGCGCTCGGACTTATCGGACTTAGTCGGAACCCAGTCAGACTTGGCCATAATTACCCCCGCTGCTCCAGCATGGAACTTTTTACTAGTTTGCCCCAAGAATGTCGATGACGAAGATCAGGGTGGAATTTGCCGGAATACCCGACTGTTCTTGCGAGCCATAACCTTCGGCTGGCGGAATAACGGCAATAACCTGAGAACCAATGGTTTGACCCGCGATCGCCTTAACAAACCCATCAATCACCGAGCCCTTGCTTAGTTGAAACTGTGATGGTGCTTGGCGGTCCCACGATGAATCAAACTTGTCGCCACCCCAAACAAACCCGCTGTACTGCACCGTAACCTTTTGATTCTCTTTTACAACAGCACCATTTCCTTTGATAAGGGTCGCCAGTTTGAATTCGGTAGGCGCTGCACTTTTCAACTGAGTTAACCCTGGCGTTCCATCGGCCGCTCTGACGACAACAGGAAAGCCATCTTGCGCTGCTTGTTCAGCACCGCTCGCCTTGTTCGGATAAACCTTGATTAAATCCAATACATACACAATCGAATCGTCTGCGGCTAAAGTTCCGTCTTGACTAGCCTTCGAATTGTGCGACAAACTCGCTGGGAACAGCATGGCTACACGAGAGCCTTCCTTTACCCCGCTCAATCCATGACAGAAATCTGGATATCCCCCGGCTGCG
>JBJTNR010000163.1:0-2833 GCA_046074145.1 Rhodoluna sp. | reverse complement strand
CAATCGGCAGTTATCAAAGGGTTAACTGCCCAGACGAATTGGACTAAACTATTCCGAGTGCCTGAAACGCAAGTGGTGGCACAATGGCTAGTTACCCAAGCGGCCAAAGGGATCTGACTGTAAATCAGCCGGCTCAGCCTTCGGGGGTTCGAATCCCTCACTAGCCACAAACGAAAAAGTCCACCAATAGGTGGGCTTTTTCGTTTTTGGCGAGGGATTCGAAGAATTACAAAGGTTTCTAGACTGAACCCATGACCAAGGCCCTGCTCGTAATCGACATCCAAAACGACTACTTTCCCGGCGGCAAGATGGAGCTGGTCGGCAGCGTGGAAGCCGCAAAAAATGCAGCGCTAATTCAGCAGCATTTTCGAAGCCAGGGTCTTCCAATCATTCACGTTCAGCATATTGCGATCAAACCGAACGCCACCTTCTTCCTGCCAAATACCGAGGGTGTAAAAATTTATGATTCGGTGAAGCCGGTCGGCGAAGAGCAAACAATCACCAAGCACTTTCCAAATGCGTTTCGCGAAACCGAACTGAAGGCAACTCTTGAAAGACTTCAGATCACTGACCTGACCGTGGTTGGCATGATGACCCACATGTGCATTGATACTTCGGTGCGCGCTGCAAGTGACCTTGGTTTCAAGGTGAGCCTGGTCGGCGATGCCTGCGCAACTAAAAACCTAACCTTCGATGGTCTAGAAGTTACCGCCGAAAATGTGCAAGCCGCATACCTAGCAGCCATCGATGGTTCATTTGCTACGGTTGTGAAAACAGAAAACTTGTTAGCCGGCTAGCACCAAAGAGCGGAAAGCCAATGACCGAAATCGAATTCACCACTCGCAAGTGGGTGCGTCCAGAAGATCTAAACGCTAACGGCACACTCTTTGGCGGCAGCTTGCTGCGGTGGATTGACGAAGAAGCGACCATCTATGCAATTTTGCAGCTGGGCAATCGTCGCGTGGTTACAAAGATTATTTCTGAAATCAACTTTGTGGCATCGGCAATCGAGGGCGATCTCATCGAAATGGGTCTAGTCGCAACGAAATTCGGAACTACTTCGATCACCATGCGTGCAGAAGTTCGCAACATGGTAACTCGCAAAAATATTCTTACCGTCGACCACATAGTATTTGTCGGTCTTGGCGAAGACGGAAAACCAAAACCGCACGGATACAGCGAAGTAACTACCGATCGCGATCGGATTCCGCAGGAGCATCTGTAAAAATCCAAACGGTTTCGTTTGCTTCAAGTATCTTGCTCGATGAGCCACGTGCAGCACCACTTGAAACGATGACCTCACCGCTAGGTAGCGCCACCGGCTCGTTGCCAAAATTATGAATCACCAATAATTTGCCATTTCGATAACCGAGGGTTTGCTCTGAGACTAATTTCGCAACCCATTCGAATGACCCGTCACCGAGCGCCATTTCTTTTCGCAAACGAATAGCAAGTTTGTAAAGTTCTAGGGTCGAACCGGCCACACCTTCTTGGCGATCGCGCGCGTAGTCGACATAAATTTCTGGTTGCGGCAACCAAGATTTTCCGGTCGAGTTAAAACCATTTGCCGCGCCATCACCGGCAACCCAAGGCAGCGGAACACGTGCACCGTCTCGACCCACTCGTTTACCTGCGGTTCGATAAAAAGTCGGGTCTTGTCGAAATTCATCGGCAATGGTCGAGTGCTCGGGCAACCCAAGTTCTTCGCCCTGATACAAATACATCGATCCAGGCAGTGCCAAAGAAAATAGCGTTGCGCCTCGTGCGCGCGCCAAACCAAGTTCGCGATTTGGTTGTGGGTCTTTAATTCCAATTCCATCGGATGCAGTGGCGCGACCATTGTCACCGCCAAAGCGGGATGCATGACGAATCACATCGTGGTTCGATAGCACCCAAGTCGAAGGCGCACCAACCGAATCAAACGCGGCGTAAGACTCGTTAATGGTCTTAAAAATGTCCGCGGCTTGCCAAAGCGAATCTAAATAGCGGAAATTAAAAGTTTGATTGAATTCATCGCTACGCACCCAAAGAGCCATGAACGAAAGCGGTAATACATATGCCTCACCGCACATCGCACGTTCGCCAGGGTAGCTCTTTAAAATCGCTCGCCATTTTCTAAAAATTGGATGTACCGATTCCTGGAACCACATCGGCGGAACTGCTTCGCCTTCGATGAATCCGGCACCAGCGCGATCAACATAAGGGTGATCGGGCAAGCCGGGCGCCTTACCCATCGCATGTGGTTGATCTACTCGGAAACCATCGACACCGCGGTCTAACCAGAAACGCAAAATACTTTCGAATTCGGTTTGAACCTCTGAGTTTTCCCAATTCAAATCAGGTTGTGAAGAATCGAAAAGGTGGCAATACCATTGGCCAGGTTTTCCGTCGGCTTCGTTAACGCGAGTCCAGGCTGGGCCACCAAATAATGACAACCAGTTGTTCGGGGGCAACTCTCCGTTTGCGCCGCGGCCATCCATGAAGTGATAAAAAGAACGCTCGGCTGAACCAGGAGACGAAGCGAGTGCGCGTTTGAACCAAGCGTGTTCACTGCTGGTGTGATTGGGAACTAAATCGATCAGCACGCGCAAACCCAATTCGTGCGCGCGAGAAACCATCACGTCGAGATCTGCAAGGGAACCAAACAGAGCATCGACATTTCGATAGTCGCTTACGTCATAACCGGCATCTTTTTGCGGAGACGGCATGAACGGCGACAACCAAACTGCATCGACTCCGAGCGAAGCCAAAGAATCTAAACGTGAGGTAATGCCGGGTAAATCTCCCATGCCGTCACCATTACCGTCGGCGAACGAACGCGGGTACACCTGAT
>JBJTNR010000162.1:0-3661 GCA_046074145.1 Rhodoluna sp. | reverse complement strand
TGCAAAGCCTGCTGCAAAATCAGCAGCTAAATCGACAGTTAAGACAACCAAGGCAGCTAAACCGGCGGCAAAACCGGTTGCGAAAAAGGTTTCTGCAAAAAATGGAAAACCAGCCGCTAAGTCGGCTGCCAAATCGACAGTTAAGTCGACTGCTAAGGCAACCAAAGCTGCTAAACCGGTTGCTAAATCGGCATCCAAGAAGCCAGCTGCCAAACCTGTTACTAAAACTGCGGCCAAGAAGAAATAGTTTCTAGCAGCCGAATACTTTGGTTGCAGCCGTAGAATCCAGATACCATTTCGTTTCGTTTTTTCCGCGCACCTTGCCAATCGGCAAACTAGACGAATTGTCTCCAAACGCGACCGCTACTGCGTCCTGTTTATCCGCGCCAGCCACGATGATCCAAACTCGATCGGCGGAATTGACAACTTCATAGGTGAAGCTAAGTCGAAATTTGGGTGGCTTAGGAGAATCGTGTTCGGCAATTACAAATACTCCAGGCGCTGGAATTTCTGCCTGCGGAAATAGGCTGTTTATGTGACCATCCGGACCCATGCCAAGAAACACTAAATCAAATTTCGGTTTTTGATCTGCGAAATAGTCGTTGAATTTTGCTGCGGCATCGTCTATATCTAAATCGTTGTCAGCGCTTGGGAATTCATGAATATTCTCGGTCGGAATAGCTACTTTATTAAGCCAGGCTTTTCTAGCCTGCAATGCATTTCTTGCAGAGTCATCACTTGCAACGAATCTTTCGTCACCCCACCAAACATGCAATCGGCCGTAATCGATTTCGAATGAGCTCGATTGACTAGCCATTTCAGCCAGGGTTGCTATTCCCACTGTTCCACCGGTGACGCATAGGTTTACGCGTGGTTGGTTTATAAGCAAATGAGCAATCAATGACAACGCATCTTCGGCGGCTTGCTGGGCTACGCCCTGGGCATCCGCAAACCGTTGAACTAGTGGTCTATCTAGGTTCATCGGTCTTTTATCTCTTTGATCCGTAGCTCTTGGTGATGACTTCACCAAAAAGATCATCTGGGTCCAGGCGGCGCAAATCTTCGCTCAAACAATCGCGGAGATTTCTTCTCGGCAAACTAATTTCTCGATCTGGTTGGCCAGGCTGGCGTAATGTTGCCTTGTCGAGTACATCGCGAATAATTTCTACATCGCCCGATTTGCGCACTAATTTGATGTGACTAATCACGTTCACAGATTGCGACGGTTTGGTCTTGGTGATTTTCACGTTGATTTTCAGTTTCAATTCCAGCCAGGCTGCCAGCAAATCAATACTTGGCGAGTCATCTGCGCCAACTAACTCAGCCGAGAGAACTTTGTCATATGGTGGCTGATCAAGCATGGCCGCCAGTTGCGTGCGCAACATGGTGAGCCTGGTCCAAGCGAAATCACTGTCGCCAGGTGAGTAGGTTTTGGCAATATTTTTGAAATGCGCCTTTGCGTCCTTTTGGGCAGCAGCATCGGTAATACGACGGGTGGCAATACGACCAATTGCCGAATCTGCTGCGTCCTTTGGGGCCAAACCGGGCCACCAAGCAACTACCGGTGCGTCTGGAAGCAAAAGTCCGGTAACCAAAGATTCTGAATCATTTGCTGCTTCACCAAAGGCTCGCAGAACAATAACCTCTGAAGCTCCAGCATCGCCACCAACACGAATTTGCGCATCGAGGCGAGCGTTCTTTTTGGCATTGGAATTGTCGTCGGCTAACACGATTATTCGACACGGATGCTCTCGCGAAGCATCGTTGGCAGCTTTGATTGCCGGTTCAATTCCAGCGAAATCGGTTTCGATAATCAGTGTTAGCACTCGGCCAAGTGCAACCACGCCGCCTTGCTCTCTAATTTGAACAATTCGCTTTGAAACTTGACTTATGGTGGTGTTCTCGAGATTAATGATCACGGTATTCTCCATTCGCGACCATCTCGGGCCATCATCGCGTGTGCGGAATCGGGACCCCAAGTTCCTGGGCGGTAACTTTCAGGTTTACCTTTGTTCTCCCAGTGTTCAATCACCGGATCGAGAATTTGCCATGAAAGTTCCACTTCTTCGTGTCGCGGAAACAAGGGCGGGTCACCTAGAAGAACGTCCAGGATCAATCGTTCGTAAGCTTCTGGGCTAGCTTCGGTGAATGCATGCCCATAACCGAAATCCATGGTCACGTCTCGCACGTTCATGCCGACTCCTGGAACTTTAGAGCCGAACCGAATTGTCACGCCTTCGTCTGGTTGTACGCGAATTACCAGCGCATTTTGACCAAGAGCGCCGGTTTGGGAGCTAGGGAATAGCTGTTGCGGAGCACGCTTAAAAACAACGGCAATTTCGGTAACTCTGCGACCGAGTCGTTTTCCAGCACGTAGATAAAAAGGAACACCAGCCCAACGACGAGTGTTAATGTCAATTCGCATTGCTGCAAAAGTTTCGGAAATCGATTTTGGATTCATCCCTTCCTCATTTAGGAAGCCGGCAACTTTTTCGCCGCCCTGCCAACCTCCGGCATATTGCCCGCGTGAGGTATGTTTCGAGTAATCGGATGGAACGCGAGCTGCTGATAAAACCTTTTCTTTCTCGGCGCGCAAATCTGCAGCGTCGAAAGAGACCGGTTCTTCCATTGCAGTGAGGGCCAAAAGCTGAAGAAGGTGGTTCTGAATGACGTCTCGAGCGGCACCGATGCCGTCGTAGTAACCCGCACGGCCGCCAACGCCAATATCTTCCGCCATGGTGATCTGCACGTGATCTACGTAATTAGCGTTCCATAGAGGTTCAAACAGCTGGTTCGCGAAACGCAACGCAAGAATATTTTGAACCGTTTCTTTGCCCAGGTAATGATCAATTCGGAAAACAGATTCCGACGGAAATACTGATTCAACTACTGAATTTAGCTCTCTTGAAGATTCCAAATTGTGTCCGAATGGTTTCTCGATTACCACACGGCGGAATTCGTTAGGAGCCGGGTCTGCTAAACCGCTGCGCTTTAGTTGCTGACAAACTTGACCAAAAGCTTTAGGCGGGATTGATAAATAGAAAGCGTGATTACCGCTTGTGCCTAATTCGCTATCTAGCTGATCGATAGTTTGTCTTAGTCGATCGAATGAAGCGTCATCATCAAATTCACCTGATACGAAACGGATTCCGGTCGCCAGTTGTTTCCATACTGATTCATTCCAGGGAGTGCGCGCATATTGCTTTACGGCTTCTTTTACCACTTTGCCGAAGTCTTGATTCTTCCAATCGCGCCGAGCAAATCCAACAAGTGAGAAACCTGGCGGTAGTAAACCGCGGTTCGCTAAGTCGTAGACGGCGGGCATCAGTTTTTTCCGGGACAAATCTCCGGTGACACCGAAAATCACAAGGCTGCTTGGCCCGGCGATGCGATTCAATCGGCGATCGTCCGGATCCCTCAGCGGATTATGTTTTGCGGAAATTCTCGCCATTTATGAAACGATTTTCTTTAAAGCGTTAATTCCGGCATGAATATCTGAAAGTGTCAACGTAAGAACAGGCCTGCCATGATCGCCCAAAACTTTGGCATCTCCGGCAGCCTGAGATTTGATTAGTTGACCGAAGGTAAAGTCCCTTCCAGGTACTTGAATGTCTGTCGCTGCCTCAGAGGTTATCTGAAGAAATACGCCCTGCTTTGGGCC
>JBJTNR010000161.1:0-4098 GCA_046074145.1 Rhodoluna sp. | reverse complement strand
CCTGCGATGCAACCGGATTGCGCGCAATCTCGACGGCAGTCGGTGGCACCTGCCAGCGGTCGTAGTGAAATTGGAACCACGGGCCGTTTCCAAAAATTTCTGGTCGGTCACTCCAAATTGTTTTCCAACCAATTTCGCTCTTCGGTGCTCGACCAACCGAGCCACCCATCGCGCGCGCAACCAGCTGCCCGCCAAAACAAATTCCAAGCACTGGCTTTCCACTTGTTACCGCTTCTTTGATCCAGGCTATTTCTGGTTGCAACCAATTTCCAATGCAGGCGTCATCCCAGGCACCCCACGGAGCACCCATCGGAATAATCAAGTCGTAATCATCGAGCGAAGGAAATTCAAAAGTCACGTTTGGGGTATCAAATTGCTCAGGTGGTACGACCACCTTTTCGATAATTTCATAACCGTGGTGACGCAGGCGCTCAGCGACCGGACCACTCGGGCTCACGTGATCATGCTGAATAAATAAAGCCTTCAAGTGCTTCCCCGTCCCTTTGATTACGCCTAGATAACGCTTTTTCAGTAAGTGAGTCTAGGCTGACATTCCAAGACTAGTATTTCGTTTGAGTCCGAACGATTTCCAGTTGTTTGGAGTTTTGTTATCAAGGAGTTGCAATGAAGCACGACCTAGTCGCCCTACGCGACGATCTCAAAAAGCGCGGCATCGATGTTCTGCGCTTCATTTATTCCGATGTCATCGGTGTCACCAGATCTAAAGATGTACTGGTTAGCCAACTCGATAAATCAGCACATAACGGTCCGGCATTTTGTCAGGGCGTTTGGGTAACCACCACTCGAGGTGGCGTGCTTGATGCCGGAAACATTGCTTCGGATGGTTTGCAAGACATGGTTTCTCGTCTTGACCCAGACACAATCACTCCTCTTCCGTTCGAACCAGGTGTTGCATTCGTCATGGTTGACGCACTTAACCCAGATGGTTCGACCAACTTGTTTTCACCGCGCGCAGTTTTGCGTAAGGTAATCGACGAATACAACGCGATTGGACTTAAGCCGGTTGTCGGCCCAGAGCTCGAGTTCTACATTGCCGACCGCATGCCAGATGGCACTTTCCAGCGTTCGCTAAAGCAGACCGGTCGTGTTTACACCACCGGAGCAATGGTTGACCCGCACGGTACCTTCTTGCACCTGCTGCGCATGCTTGACCAAATGAATATCGGGGTTTTCGCCGGTAACCACGAATTCAGCCCGAGCCAATATGAAATTAACTTGTGGCACGGCGACGCACTCAACGCGGCTGACAGAACTTTCATGTTCAAGGCTGCAATCAAAGACATTGTGTTCCGCAGAGGACAGCACGCAACGTTCCTTGGAAAGCCTTGGAGCGACGAGGGTGGTTCAGGTTTCCACTTGCACTTCTCGGTTACCGACATGAATGACAACAACGTGATGCACGATGGCGCCGGAAACCTTTCTGACACCGCGCGCAGTTTGATTGCAGGCTTGACCGCAAACGCAAACGGACTGACCGCATTTACAAACCCAACAGTCAATGCGTTCAAGCGTCTTGGCCCAGACACTCTTGCTCCCTACCGTTCGAACTGGGGATACGACAACCGCAGCTGCATGATTCGTATTCCGCCAGAGCGCGGGGGCGGAACTCGCCTCGAGGTTCGCGTGGGCGATGGCGCCGCCAACCCATACCTGGTAATCGCCGGAATTTTGGCTGCGGCTCTTGATGGCATCAAGCGCAATTTGCCTTGCCCGGCTGATGCTGTGGGCATGGCCTATGACAACGAGGGCGCCGAGATTTTGCCTGGCACGTTCACCGAAGCGCTAGACGCTCTCGAGGCAAACGAACACTTGCGTGAGCACATGTCGAAAGAACTAATTGACGTGTTCTTAACTATGAAGCGCGATGAGATTGAACGCTACGACCAAGAAGTCGGCGCTCTACACGGGCGTACCGTCACACAGTGGGAAATCGACGAATACATCGAAGAGTTCTAACCCGAATGTGAGAAAACCCCGGCCGAAGCCGGGGTTTTCTTTTCCCCCAATAAGAGTTGTGTCGAATTAGATCGACGGGTTTGAATTATCAGCAACGAGCTTTCCACCATTGAAGGTAACTCCAACTTCGCGGAAGTATCCGCCAAGAATTTTTTCAACCGGCAAAATCGACTTCAACTCGTCCCACTGTGAATCGTGCAGTTCGAGTTCTGCGTCGCCTTCCCATGCCGGGCCAAGATCTGGTTCGGTCGAGCCCATGGTGATCAATTGATCAAGTGAGTTTCCGGCACCAGGAGTAATCGAAGGCATCCAACGACTGTGCAACATCGGGTGACCGTTTACGAAACCGTTGCCGTCAGATTCTTTGCGCAGAGTAACAATTGCACTGGCTAGACGGTGATCGTAAGCCGCGATGCTCGCACCAAATTTTGCGCCAGCCTTAAGACGAGGCGTTGCCGCACCACGGTTATACATGCGAGTCGAATAAACCGAACCGAGTTTCTTTGGGTATCCCTGAAAGAAACCGCGAGCCAGCGCGAAACCGCTGGTGACCCAAATCGCAACACAGCGACTGTAAGTCTTGCCTTCATACTTGCAACGAATTACAACGAACGCTTCCATGTATTGCGCACGCGATGGGTCTAGCAATTCTTCTTTGGTGGTGCCACATGATTGCCAGTCAGCCCAAATAATTGCAACTGCACCAGGGTGCTCATCAGCAAGCTCAAGACCCTCGGGCAGCAGTGCCTTCACGTTCTTTGGGTCAGTGAGGTATTCAACTGTCAGCAATGTGCCCGAGTAATACCAAGGCATGTCCGGCGCGATCGCGCTCTTACCGGTTGGGGTCTTTGGGGCCAAGAAGCCTTTGAGTTCAGTCATGCTGTCAAGGATAGCGACTCATTTGGACACGAATGACTTTGGCGGTTGCGGCTTTATAACAATTCCAAAATCCCCCGAAACAGGCCTGTTTCAACTTGTGAAAGCCCGGGTTTTCCGCCACGCTTTATCTAAGTCGTTCGAATACGAACGATTTTTCATGAACTCAATGAGGAGATTATTGATGGCCGACAACAAAGGCACGGGGGCGCTCAAAAAGGGCAAGCTCGGCGTTATTGGAATCGTATTTTTCGTAGTCGCCGCTTCGGCCCCGCTGGTTGGTATGACCGGTGCAGTGCCAGTGGCAATGTTGGCGGGTAACGGAGCTGGTGCTTCGGGAACCTACCTTGCAGTTGGTTTAACACTGCTTCTATTTAGCGTTGGTTATGCAGCGATGTCATCGCGCGTTACTAACACTGGTGCATTCTTTGCATACGTCGGTCGCGGTCTCGGTACAAACGCCGGTGTTGCTTCGGCATTCGCATCGATCGTTTCTTACGTGACGATTCAGCTTGCGATTTATGGATTCTTTGGCGCAATTTTGCAAGGTCAAATGGCTGGCTTAGGCGTTGACGCGCCTTGGTATGTCTGGACCATCATCGCCTGGGCTCTCGTTACTGCACTTTCACTCTTGAGTGTTGAGATCGGTGCAAAGGTTCTTGGAACCCTGATGGTTCTCGAATTGCTTTCACTTCTTGTAACTTCGGTTGCAATCCTTTCGAACGGTGGCCCTGAGGGAATGAACTTTGCTGCTTCATTCTCACCAGAAAGCATTCTTTCTGGTGGTTTCGCTGGTGGTGCCGGTATCGCAATCGCATTCGCTTTCGCTTCGTTCATTGGTTTCGAAGCAACTGCAATTTATGGTGAAGAGTCGGTTGACCCTAAGCGCACTGTTCCAAAAGCTACCTACTGGGCAATCGGAATCATCACCGGTCTATTTGCGATTACTTCATTCGCGATGACCACCGGTATGGGCGCAAGCAAGATCTTTGATGAGGTAATTGCTCGCTCTTCAATCGACGAAGTTCCGCTAGCCGACCCAGCAGCCGTTTTGTTCTCATTGACCGACCAGTATGTCGGTTCATGGATGGTAACCATCATGAGCTGGCTTGTAGTTTCATCACTATTCGCTGGTTTGCTTGCATTCCAGAACGCAACCTCTCGCTACTTCTTCGCAATGGGTCGCGGTGGCGTGCTACCTAAGCGTTTTGGTTCAACCAACGCAGCGGGCGCTCCATCAACCGG
>JBJTNR010000160.1:0-4185 GCA_046074145.1 Rhodoluna sp. | reverse complement strand
CGGACGCGATGACATCGAGTCCCACGCCGCCGAGCTTCGAGGTTGTTCCGGTGAAGTACTCCTCAATGAACGACTGATCGAGACCGACCGCCTCAAAGGCCTGGGCTGAGGCGTAGGACGCAATCGTCGAGATTCCCATCTTCGACATGATTTTAAGAACGCCTTTGCCGAGTGCTTTGATTAAGTTCTTTTGCGCTTGTTCGACTGTCAAACCTGATATTTGACCGTTCTTAACCATCAATTCAACAGACTCAAGCGCAAGATAAGGATTAATGGCAGCGGCGCCATAACCGATCAGAGCCGCAACATGATGAACCTCACGCACGTCGCCCGCTTCTACAACGAGTCCAACTTTGGTTCGCAATCCTTCGCGGATTAGGTGATGATGAACCGCTGAAGTAAGTAGTAACGAAGGAATTGGAGCAAACTCACGATTACTATCGCGATCTGACAGCACTAGGTATGTTGCGCCATTTGAAATTGCGACATCTACTTCGTCAAATATTTCACGAATTCTCGAAGCCAGCGATTCAGCTCCTCCGGAAACCCGGTAAATTCCTTTTACGGTAAAAGCTTGACCGACACCCGGCAGCTCATCAATGTGATGAATTTTCGCAATCTCGTCGTTTGTTAAAACAGGGAAATTAAGAATTACTTGCTGAGCATGCTCAGGCGTAGCTTCCAGCAAGTTTCTTTCCGGGCCAATTCCAGTGCTGAGCGAAGTAACGACTTCCTCACGAATTGAATCGAGCGGCGGGTTAGTAACTTGCGCAAATTGCTGAACGAAATAATCAAATAGAACTCGCGGACGATCAGAGATTGCGGCAATCGGTGTATCAGAACCCATTGCGCCGAGCGGTTCTGCGCCAGTACGCGCCATCGGCGCAACCAAGATGCGAAGTTCCTCTTCGCTGTAGCCGAAAGTTCTCTGGCGTCGATTAACTGAAGTTGGAGTATGGGCTACGTGTTCACGTTCGGGCAATTCGCGCATTTTGATGCGGTTATCCTCTAACCATTGACCCCAAGGCTCAAGAGCGGAAATCTCAGCCTTGATTTCGTCATCGTCGATGAGTCGTCCATTAACCGTGTCGGCAAGAAACATGCGACCAGGCTGTAAACGTCCTTTACGAACAATCTTGCTTGGATCAATCTGAGCAACGCCTATTTCGGAGGCTAAAACAACAAGGCCATCCTCGGTAATTAAATAACGTCCAGGTCGCAGGCCATTGCGATCCAGCGTCGCACCGACTAGAGAACCGTCTGTGAAAATCACTGCTGCTGGGCCATCCCAGGGCTCCATGAGCATCGAGTGGTAGTCATAGAAACTTCTTCGAGATTCGTCAATATCGCTTTGTTTCTCATACGCTTCAGGAATCATCATCATCATGGCGTGCGGCAAGCTTCTTCCTGCCATGTAAAGAAGTTCAACAACTTCATCGAATGAGGCAGAGTCCGAACCACCCGGCGTGATGATCGGTAAAAGCTGCTTTAGGTTTCCGAGTTCCTCTGAATTGAGTTGCGATTCGCGTGAGCGCATCCAATTGCGATTGCCCTTAACGGTATTTATTTCACCGTTGTGCGCGATTAAACGGAAAGGATGAGCTAGCGGCCAGGAAGGGAAAGTATTTGTTGAAAACCGTGAATGCACTAGCGCAAGCGTTGATTCAAATCTTTCATCACTTAGGTCTGGATAAAAAGGTTCGAGTTGGAGAGTTGTGACCATCCCCTTGTAGACAATTGTCCGAGAAGACAACGATGGGTGGTAGGTTGCTAAAGCACTTTCGGAGCGCTTACGTAAACGGAATGTCGCCCGCTCCAATTCCATGCCAATGGCACCGCTAGCTGATTTAACAAAAACTTGACGAATTGATGGCATCGCTGCCCTTGCCAATTCGCCTAAAACATCAGGATTAGTTGGAACATCTCGCCAACCTATTACCTTTAGTGCTTCTTCTTCGGCTAATTTTCCAAAACCGATTTCAACATTTAACTCTTCGCCGGGTTCTATAAAAACCAGACCGACTGCGTAAGAACCTTTTTCACCAAGTTCGAAATTCGTTATTGATCGAAAAAAAGTATCAGGTATCTGTGTGAGTATTCCGGCACCATCTCCAGTTCCGGCGTCTGAACCAACAGCACCGCGGTGCTCAAGCTTAGTAAGTGCAGTTAAAGCTGTGTCGACGATGTCATGGCCCGGGGTTCCGCGCAAGGTTGCAACCATTGCCAAACCACATGCATCTTTGTCGAGAGCAGGGTTATACAAACCCGAGGCAGCCGGTGCACTGCCAAATCTCTCAAAAGGCGATACCGCAGGCACGTCACACTCCAAACATAAAAAACAGGAGGGACAACATTGGCCCGATGCGAACCCATAAATGGGTGATTACTTTGTTGAGTCAGATTCTACTTTATCCGCAGTTTTGGACTTGGTTTGTGCCAATAAAACACTGGTTTCCAACCCCGGATGCTTGGAATTCCTGACCAGAATTATTGCTAATCCCACCGCAATTCCAAGGATGGCACTCCAAACATTTATCCTGAGACCTAAGAGAATTTCGCTTGGATCAATGCGCAGATTCTCCGTGAAAATTCGACCAACCGAGTAGAAAATCAGGTAGGCGCCAAAGGTTTTGCCCCAGTGCAAGTTGAACCGTTTGTCTAGCCAGAACAGTAAAAACATGCCGAACACATCCCAAATTGATTCATATAAAAAGGTCGGTTGAAACAAGGTGCCCGGAGGTAAACCAACTGGCCAAGCTGGATTTGGAAAAGCTATTTCTAAACCCCAGGGTGCATCGGTTGGCTGACCAAACAGTTCTTGGTTGAAGTAGTTGCCCCACCTACCGAACGCTTGCGCGAGCAAAATTCCCGGAGCAACAGCGTCAGCAAAAGCCCAGAACTTTATCCCTGAACGTTTACTACCGATCCAAGCTCCAAGCGCTCCACCTATCAAGCCGCCATAAATTGCGATGCCACCTTCCCAAATGCGGAAAATACTCAGCGGATCAATTCCGGATCCAAAGTAATCGGCCAGATGCGTGAGCACGTGGAAAATTCTCGCTCCGAGAATGCCGAAGGGGACGGTCCAAAGTGCAATGTCGAGAGCGACGCCAGATGCCGCACCTCTAACCATCAATCTTATATTTGCGATATAAATAGCTGCGATTATTCCAAGCAAAATACACAGGGCGTAAAAATGAATTTTTACAGGCCCCAAGTCAAAGTAACTAATGCTGGGGCTAGGAATACTCATAAAAATATTAAGCATTTTTCCCGCCTGCTACTTCTTTAACCTTTTCGACTAAACCAGTTAGCCCTTTATCTTGGTAGGCCTTTACAAATACCGAACCAACGATCGCACCATCTGCATATTGGTTGACGTCTCTAACTTGTTCTGCTGTTGAAATCCCAATTCCGACAGCTGCCATTTGATCCGGTTTCGCTGCGTGAATTGCCGAGACAACTTTTTTTGCCTTGGTATCAAGATCAGTGCGTTCACCCGTAATTCCCATTGTTGATACCGCGTAGACAAATCCACGACTCATTTCGGAAGCATTGGATACGCGCTGCTGATTGCTAGTGGGAGCGGCCAGAAAAACACGGTCAAGGGAAAATTTATCCGAAGCGTGTATCCATTCACCGGCTTCGTCTGGAATCAGGTCAGGAGTGATGAGTCCGGCTGCCCCAGCTTCTGAGAGATCGCGTGCGAAATTCTCGACTCCATAAGCGAGCACCGGATTCCAGTAAGTCATAACCAGCACGGGAGCAGTTACTGAAGCGCACACTCGTTGTACTGCTTCAAATGTCTGACTGAGTTTGAATCCTCGTTGTAAAGCAATTTCGGTAGCCGATTGAATCACGGGACCATCCATGACTGGATCGGAATATGGAATACCAAGTTCGAGAACATCGACACCGTTGTTGCACATCGCAATAGCAGCTTCAATTGATGAATCAAGATATGGAAAGCCGATTGGAAAATATCCAATGAGGCTTCCCTTGCCTTGCTTGCTATTTTCGGCAAGTTTTGCAAACGTACGACTCATTTACGCGCCTTATTTCTTTACCGCGTTTTGCGGTGAATCGCTTAATAGACCGAAATATTTGGCTGCGGTTTCCATAGCTGTATCGCCACGACCGCTTAGGTTAACCAGAACTGAAGATCCGGCAGGCAATTCGGAACCA
>JBJTNR010000159.1:0-2782 GCA_046074145.1 Rhodoluna sp. | reverse complement strand
CTCTACTTCTTGCTCGGCGCACTGGTAGATAATCTGCAGTACTTGAAATACGGCATAGCGTTCATTCTTGGCTTCATCGGAATCAAGCTCGTGCTGCATGCCATGCACGAAAACCGATTGCCTTTCATCAATGAAGGTAAGGGGCTAGCGGTGCCCGAGATCGACACCACCACCTCGCTTCTTGTGATTGTGGCGTCGATTGTTGTTTCTGCCGCGCTTAGTGTGCGGTCACTACGTTCAAACGCTCGTTAACCTTGTTGCCAATTGGCAAACGCAGAGAAAACGACACGTTTCTACTTGTAGGCTGAATTTACCTTGCGTTAACCTTACAAAAATAGGGTTTGCTTGGTTTGAAGAGCAACAAATTGCATCTGTATCGTCAATCAGAAGGGGTCCCGTGGATCCGATTATCATCGTTGGCCTAGTTGTAGCGCTGGCACTATTTTTCGATTTCACAAACGGTTTTCATGACACGGCAAACGCCATGGCTACCCCGATTGCAACTGGAGCACTGAAGCCGCGCACAGCTGTGGCAATCGCTGCCATCATGAATCTAATTGGAGCGTTCCTCTCTATCGAAGTTGCCAAAACAATTTCGAGCAGCATGATTCAAGATGATGCGATTGCAAGCATTACTCCTCAGGTTGTGTTCGCAGGATTGACGGGCGCGATTCTCTGGAACTTGACCACTTGGTTTCTAGGGCTTCCCTCTAGCTCATCTCATGCACTGTTTGGTGGGCTCATCGGATCTATCGTTGTCTACTTCAGTTTTAGCGCGGTAAACGTTTCAGAAATGGTCATGAAGGTGTTTCTACCTGCCCTATTTGCACCCGTCATCGCCGGTGTGACTGCGTTTATTGCGACAAAGCTTGCGTATGTACTTACCGCCCGCACCCAAACTTCTAGAAACAAAACTGGCATCGGAACTGGGCGTTCTAACTTCAAAGTTGGCCAGATCTTCTCGTCATCGCTACTTGCTCTTTCACACGGCACTAACGACGCTCAAAAAACCATGGGTGTAATCACTTTGGTTTTGGTTGCAGCAGGACTGCAGGCAAACGGCGACCACGTAGAGCTCTGGGTAGTTATCTCGGCAGCCTTGGCCATCGCTATCGGTACCTATTCGGGTGGTTGGCGAATCATCAAGACCATGGGAACCGGCCTTTCTGAGATTCGCCCAGTTCAGGGCCTTTCAGCCGAAACTGCTTCTGCAGTCACGATTTTGGCTTCGAGTAACGTGGGCTTCGCACTGTCGACGACCCAGGTTGCGTCTGGTTCGGTCATCGGTGCTGGTCTTGGTCGAAAAGGCGGTGCTGTTCGATGGAGCAAGGCCGGGCAGATGTTTGTCGGTTGGATGTTCACCTTCCCTGCTGCTGCTCTCGTTGGTGGCTTGTCGGCCCTGCTAACCAAATTTGGCGGAGACACAGGCTTGATTCTCGATGCAATCATCACCGTCGGTGTAATCATTGCCATTTTCCAGATCTCAAACCGAAACAAGGTCGGCCACCACAACGTGCTCGACAGTGAGGTTTCAGAAGCTGTCGATGTAGTGAAGACCGCAAGACAGATTAGAAAAGAAGCGCAGCTCGCAACTAAGGCAGCCAAGAAGAACGGAAAGAAGAAGTAATGGAAATCGTTATTGACTGGCAAAAGTTTGGCACCGTATTCGGTTTAGCGCTTGTTTCGGCGGTCATCATCGTGTCGGCATTCGCCATCGGCGTAAGACTTCTCACAAATGCACAGAACGCGGTTCCTGGAGCGCGTAAGGGTAAGTCGAAAGACATTCAGCGTGAGGTCGTGTACCGCGTTCTTTCTTATGTGGCTTTCTCGGTGTGCGTGGCCGCTTTGCTCTATGGCCTCTACGACATCATTCCGTTTTTTGACCCACCCAAGAAATAAGTTGATTGTTCTTTCAAACCCGCCTGGCTGGAGAAGCCAGGCGGGTTTGGTAGTTTTGCAGGGTGCCTCTAAAAATGCCTAGTCAGCTGAATCGCCTTGCTTCACGCTTACGCAGCGCATTGTCTTGGCGAATACTAAGAGTCTTAGGGCAGCCGTGGGCAGCCAAAGTTGCCGATGCCATTCTCTTGGTGATCTTTAGGGTCGTGGCTGCGCTCGGGCCCAAAAAGGTCGCAGCTGCTCCAAAGGTGACCATTGTGGTTCCTGTTTACAATGTGCGAGAGTTTCTTCCACTCTGCCTGCACAGCGTGCGCGCTCAGCGCTATCCCAACCTCGAAGTGATTGTTATAGACGACGGTTCGAGCGATGGCTCTTTTGAATTAGCCGCCAGTTTTGACGAGATCATGAAACTAAGAGTTTTGCAAAAGACTAACGGTGGGTTAGGTGCAGCACGTAATACCGGTTTCGAGCGAATCGAAAACACCGATTACCTACTTTTTCTAGACTCAGATGATGCTTTACCGCTTGGTTCAATTTGGCGCTACGTTCGAGCTGCCGAGACCAACAAAGTGGATTTTGTGGTTGGCCCCGCTCGGCGCATGAAGGGGCTATCGTTTCGCTGGCGTGCGGATGCGCGTCAGTTCTACTCTCACAAGGGCTCACGAACGACAACATTTGCCGCCGATCCGCTTGCGATTCGCGACGTTACCGCTTGGAACAGACTGTTTCGCTGGGATTTCTGGACGCACCACAGTCTAAGGTTTCCCGAGGGAGTGCTCTACGAAGACATGACCGCTATGGCGCGGGCCTTCTGCGAGGCGAAAAGTTTCTATGTACTAAACAGCGCCGTTTATTTCTGGAGAGTTCGCACCGGAGACAATAAATC
>JBJTNR010000158.1:0-3405 GCA_046074145.1 Rhodoluna sp. | reverse complement strand
AGCTGATGCCATGGCATTGGTGTCGGCATTACGCGAAGCCGAATAAAGTTGAGTCATGGAGATTTCGCCAATCAAAATCAGCATTAAGGGGCTCAGTGTTTACGCCCACCACGGTGTCTTTGATTTTGAGAAGGCATACGGTCAGGAATTACTAATCGATGCTGAAGTGACTGTCGCAGCCACATCCTCAGATGACATCGCCAATACCCTCAGCTACGCAGACTTGGCCGATGCACTGGTTAACAACGCCAAGCAAAACCCGGTTGACCTGCTCGAGACTCTGGCTCAGCGCTTGCTTGAGCTGACCTTCAGCTTCCAGGCTGTCAGTAAGGCCAAAATCACGGTACATAAGCCAAACGCTCCGCTGACCCACAAGTTTGAGGATGTCAGCGTGACGGTCAAGGGCAAACGCTAATGAAAAATGCGGTGCACTCGGTGCTAGCCATCGGCGGCAACTTGGGCGACCGCCAGGCCAACATCAAGGCCGCCGTCGACAAGATCGGTGAATTAAAAAAGGTCAAGGTTCGCGCAGTCTCTCCACTGGTGGAATCATTTGCCGTCACTGCCGCCGGCGTCGATGAGAGTAAACCGAATTACATAAACGCAGTGGTCAAAGTTGACACAGCATTGAAGCCGAAAAAACTTCTCAAGAAGTTGCGCAAGGTCGAAGCGGAACTCGGAAGAGTGCGACTTGAGCGTTGGGGTTCGCGCACTATGGATATCGACATCATCACTTACGGTGAAGAAATAATTTCGAAAAAAACTTTGACAGTGCCACACCCACGCGCCTATCAACGTGCCTTTGTTTTGGTGCCATGGAATTTGATCGACGATAAAGCAGTATTACCCGGTCATGGAAAAGTTTCAGAGTTGGTAAAACCTGTTGCGCATGATGTATGGGTAGTTTCATGAAACCGACAAAAATTCTAAGTTTGATTGTTGCCATCATCGTGGCGGCTGCACTTACCTTCGTGCTCGTGAAGGCTCTAATCGCAAATGGTGGTTCGGTGCCGGTAGCCCCGAATAATTTATTGTTTTCGATACCTTCGATTGCAGTCATCGAACTAATTGCTGCTATTCCAGTTTTTCGTTATCGCCGTGAACTTTCTAAATTTGCCACCAGTGGTAAAAGACCAAAACGCATTGATCCGTTTTACGCCGTGAGAATTCTTGCACTGGCAAAAGCGACAGCAATTTCTGGATCGCTATTCGCGGGATTCGCACTGAGTCTGGTAATCCTGCAGGCCACACTTCCGGTGATCCCAGATTCAATTTGGCTAAACGCGATCGCATTGATTGAATCAATCGTCCTGATTGTGGTTGCGTTGCTTATCGAACGTGCCTGCAAGCTGCCGGAAGATGGGGACAGTACCGAGGTCAAAGCCTCCTCACGCCCAGGCCCAGAGGTAACCCCGGCATGACCGCCAGGCTAAACATTGGCATCGTTGGCGACGGCCCGGTCGGCAAGGCCTTCAACCAGGCGCTTGGGGCTGCGGGTCACGAGATGATTCAACGCAAATCGATTCCAGACCTGCTCGAGTTTGCCGATTTGGTGATTTTCGCGATTCCGGACGATCAGCTGGAGCTGACCATCAGTGGCATTACCGAGGGCAAGCTCTGGAAGCCTGGGCAACTGGTGGCGCACACCTCAGGAAAGTTCGGCTACTCGATTCTGAACCCAGCTGCACAAGCTGGTGCAATTCCGCTTGCGATTCATCCCGCGATGAAATTCACTGGCACGAGTTCTGATACTGCACGCATTCGTGAGAGTTACTTCGCAGTTTCGGCTCCGGCGGTGGCACTGCCAATTGCGCAAGCGCTCGTGATTGAGATGGGCGCAGAGCCAATCACGATTACAGAGGAAAATCGAGCTCAGTATTTCGAGGCAATTTCGGTGGCATCTAGTTTCTCTTCGATGATTGTGAATCAGTCGATTGGTTTGCTTGAAGAAATCGGAATCGAACCGGCAGCCAGTGTGCTTGCTCCACTTATTCGCTCCTCTGTAGAAGTTGCGCTTTCGCAGGGACATCAACCAATCGATCCGACCGAACTCTTGGACAAGTAATGCAAATTATTTCTTCGGCTGAAGATTTGGCGAAAGCAGTTTCTAGCGCGCGCCAACATGGAAAGCGAATCGGATTCGTGCCAACCATGGGAGCACTGCATGATGGCCACATTTCTCTTGTCGAGATTGCTAAACAGGATGCTGATTTTGTAGTTGTTTCAATTTTTGTGAATCCCCTTCAATTTGCAGCGAATGAAGATTTCGATAAGTATCCACGCAGTCTTCAAGCTGATGCCGAGAAGCTTTGGGCAGTCGGTGTGGATGTTGTCTTCGCACCTTCAGTCAAAGATGTTTATCCAAATGGTGATGCAATTACTCAGCACGCTGGCCCGGTAGGTAAAACCTTCGAGGGAGTCGTGCGACCAGAACACTTTGATGGCATGCTCACGGTTGTGGCACGTCTTTTTGACTTGGTGCAACCTGACTGCGCAGTGTTCGGCAAGAAGGATGCGCAACAACTGTTCTTGATACAGCGAATGGTTCGCGAGTCGAACCACCGCTGGGGCGAGCTAAAGGTGATTGCTGCTCCAATCATCCGAGAGGCTAGCGGATTGGCGATGTCTAGCCGCAACCAATACCTAAGCGATACCGAACGAGTCATTGCAGCTGGAATCAACCTGGCACTCCAAGAAGCACAGACCCACGGTCTCGAAGCGGTGAAGGCCAAACTAGACCCTGCGATTAGACTGGACTACGTTGCCCTGGTCGACGCTGACACTTTCGAGGAAATCGATGAAAGTTTCAAAGGCCAGGCACTGCTTATATTTGCGGGCCGAGTGGGCAACACCCGACTGTTAGACAACCTGAGCATCACCATTTAGGGGCCACGGATGAGCGACGAACTCAACCCGCAAGACGAATTTGAACAAGACCTGCCTGAGCAGATTGCTGTTCGCCTTGCCAAGCGCGAGCGCCTTAATGAACTAGGCGATGCATACCCGGTCAGCCTGCCGATTACCCACACCATCGAAGAGGTCCGTGGCAAGTATCCGGACCTTGAAATCGATGTCGCCACCGGCGACAAGGTGGCCATTGCTGGCCGTGTAATGTTCCAGCGCAATACTGGAAAGCTTTGCTTCGGCACTTTGCAGTCAGGTTCGGGCGAGCGCATCCAGGCAATGCTCAGCCTCGACAAGGTTGGCGAAGAGCAGCTTGAAAGCTACAAGGAACTGGTCGACCTAGGTGACCACCTGTTCGTTGAGGGTGAAGTAATCACCTCGAAGCGCGGCGAACTCAGCATCATGGTCACCAGCTGGAAGATGGCCGCCAAGACCATTCGACCGCTGCCGAACCTTCACAACGAACTCGGCGAAGAGTTCCGTGTTCGTCACCGCTACATC
>JBJTNR010000157.1:0-2996 GCA_046074145.1 Rhodoluna sp. | reverse complement strand
TTCAACTTTGCGACGAATGTCAGCAGTTACATCACGGCGGCGGTCACCCTCTACTTTGTAGTTACCTTCGATGTAGTCCCGAATGGCAACTAGTTGATCGTCAGATAGATCTTTAACGCGGATGTCTTTGTTAACTTTGGTCTCAGCCAAAATCTTTGCTGAGCGAGTACGGCCAATTCCGTAAATGTAGGTAAGTGCGATTTCGACGCGCTTTGCGTCTGGAATATCGGCTCCGGCAACACGTGCCATGGGATTTCTCCTTGTTGTTGTAGAAGGTCTGAAACATCACTTCCGAATCTCACGATTGGGCTCCAGCCTTCTGCCAGAGGTGAAAACTTTTTAAAGTTTTTGTGATGCTTTTGGTTTTTATTTAGTTGTAGTTGGTGCTATTGGTCAGGATTAGCCTTGACGCTGCTTGTGACGCGGGTTGTCGCAGATAATCATGACGCGACCGTGGCGACGAATAACTTTGCACTTATCGCAAATCTTCTTAACGCTTGGGTTAACCTTCATGACTTTTTCCTTTTTTTATTTGTAGCGATAAATGATTCGACCACGAGTCAGGTCATATGTACTCAACTCAACAATTACGCGGTCCTCTGGGAGGATACGAATGTAGTGCTGACGCATTTTTCCTGAAATGTGCGCTAGAACTTTGTGACCGTTGTCTAACTCCACGCGAAACATTGCGTTTGGTAGAGCCTCGACGACCGAACCTTCGATCTCGATGACACCGTCTTTACTCGCCATAACTCACTTATCTGCTTCAAGCTTTTTCAATGCCTCAAAACGCAAGACGCGCACGCAAATAAGAACCTTGCGGAACGGGGATTTGCGGTAAGAAACACCGAACTTCAATCTTACGGAAATGGCGTAAATATTGCTAGTCCGGGCTTTTGGGCTACTTTTAAGCCCCTAGAGCAACCGGGATTACGCCGAATGGTGCCAGCCCAGCCAAGCCGCCATCGGGTGCGGTTAGCACCCAGATTCCCTGGTCGTGAACCGCAACCGTGTGTTCCCAGTGGGAGGCATCCGAGCCATCTCGGGTTGAAACCGTCCAGCCATCGGCCAAAATCTTGGTGTCTGCCGAACCGGCGGTGACCATAGGTTCGATGGCGATCACCATGCCCGGCACCACCTTTGGGCCGGAGCCACGAACTCGATAGTTGTAAACCGGTGGGTCCTCGTGCATCGATCGACCAATGCCGTGGCCGACGTATTCTTCAAGAATTCCAAAGTTGCCCTGCGCCTCGATGTAATCCTGAATCGCTTCGCCAACCTGGTTCAAATATTTAGCCTTGGCTAATGCGGCAATTCCCGCCCACATCGAACCCTCGGTCACGTTAGATAAATGCAGTCGACTAGCCGCGAGTGAAATATCTTCGCCGCCCGGAACGATGACGGTCATTGCCGAGTCGCCGTTCCACTCGCCTATTTCTGCACCGCAGTCGATAGAAATCATATCGCCGGCTTGCAAAATTCTTTCGCGCGCCGGAATGCCGTGAACCACTTCGTCGTTGATCGATGCGCAAATGGTGTGGTGATATCCCTCGACCAATTGAAAGTTTGAGTGACCGCCTAGAGAGCGAATCTTGTCATCGGCAATCTTGTCTAGTTCGAGGGTAGAGATTCCCGGTTTGATTGCATCGCGAACTGCGGCAAGTGCGGCGGCAGTTGCCAAACCAGCCTCACGCATGAGAATGATTTCTTCGTTGGTTTTTAGCTCGAAGCTGTGACGCGCCATTTAAAAATTAGTTAGACATTCCTCGAGCGTTTAACGCTTCGAGAATTCGACCGGTAACCTCGGCAACCTCGCCGAGTCCGTCAATCATTACCAACAGACCACGTTCGGCATAGAGCGAAGTAAGTGGTGCAGTTTGTTCTTCATAAATATCTAGTCGACGACGAATAACTTCTTCGGTGTCATCGGCGCGACCCTGTTCGAGCGCGCGATTCAAAAGCCTGCGAACAACTTCGTCTGTGTCGGCAGTTAGCTGCACCACAACATCGAGTTTTGTTCCCTGCTCAGAAAGAATCTGATCAAGTTCGATAACCTGCTCACCGGTGCGCGGATATCCATCGAGCAGAAAACCGCTCTTGGCATCAGCTTGCGACAAACGATCGCGCACTAGTTCGTTGGTAAGTGAGTCTGGAACATATTCGCCGCGATCCATGAAAGCTTTTGCTTTTTTGCCAAGCTCGGTTTCATTTTTAACGTTGTGACGGAAAATGTCACCGGTCGAAATCGCAGGAATGTTAAATGCGGCGGAAAGTTCTACCGCCTGGGTTCCCTTGCCGGCACCTGGGGCGCCGATCAAGAGGAGGCGACTCACTTCAGTAGACCTTCGTAATTGCGCTGTTGCATCTGCGCATTGATCTGCTTCACGGTTTCAAGACCAACACCAACCAAAATCAGAACCGAAGTTCCACCGAATGGGAAGTTCTGGCTTGCACCAATTACAGAGAACGAAACCAAAGGAATCAAAGCGATCAGACCTAGATAAATCGCACCCATGAATGTGATGCGGCTAAGTACGAACTCCAAGAATTCTGTGGTCGGGCGACCGGCACGAATACCAGGGATGAATCCGCCGTACTGCTTCATGTTGTCCGCAACTTCTTCAGGGTTGAAGGTGATTGCAACATAGAAGTATGTAAAGCCAAGAATCAAGATGAAGTACAACGCCATGTAAAGCGGGTGGTCACCCTTGGTTAGGTAGGTCGAAACCCAAGTAACCCAACCGGCAACCTTGCCGTTTGCATCTGGCTGGTTGAACTGCGCGATCAGGGCAGGTAGGTACAAAAGCGATGAGGCAAAGATAACTGGAACTACACCAGCCATGTTTACCTTGATTGGAATGTAGGTGCTCTGACCGCCGTACTCACGACGACCAACCATACGCTTTGCGTACTGCACTGGAATGCGTCGCTGGGACTGCTCAACCAAAATAACTAGAGCAACGATGACGATGCCGATGGCAAGAACCATAAGGGTT
>JBJTNR010000156.1:0-7178 GCA_046074145.1 Rhodoluna sp. | reverse complement strand
ATCGGGCTATGAAATCGTTTTGGGAAATGGTGGATCGACAGCATTCTGGGATGCCGCGGCATTTTCAATGGTCGAGAAAAAAGCTCAAGCTTTGGTGCACGGCGAATTTGGTGCGAAATTTGCAAACGCACTAACCAACCCTTGGCTTGAAAAACCCACGGTGATTAACGGTGAGCCAGGCAGTCGTCTCGAATTGAAAGCCGAAGCCGGAATTGACTCTTATGTTTATCCGCAAAATGAAACTTCGACCGGAGTAGTTGCTGCCGTCAAACGCGTCGCCGGCGCCGAGGCGGGTTCGCTAATGTTCACCGATGCAACTTCGGCAGCTGGTGGAATTGATTTTGACGCAACTCAAACTGACGTTTATTACTTTGCGCCACAAAAAAACTTTGCTTCGGATGGCGGGCTTTGGTTTGCACTAATGTCTCCGGCTGCGATTGAACGCACCGAGCGAATCGCTAAGTCCGATCGATACATCCCAGAATTTCTAAGTGTAAAAACTGCAATCGATAATTCACGCCTGAATCAAACTCTTAATACACCGGCGATTGCAACGCTATTTTTCTTAGCTGAACAAATCGACTGGATGCTTGGTAATGGCGGTCTAGCCTGGGCGGATCGACAGACCCGCACAGCTTCAGATCACCTTTACAGCTGGGCAGATGCCTCTACATTCGCAACACCATTCGTGACCAACCCAGAACACCGCTCGCAGGTCGTAGTGACGATTGACTTCGATGAGAAGATTCAGGCGACCGAAATTTCTAAGGTGCTTCGAGCCAATGGAATTGTCGATGTCGATTCGTATCGCAAGCTAGGTCGCAACCAACTTCGTGTTGCAACATTCACCGCAACCGATATTGAAGATGTGAAAAAACTCACCAAAGCTATCGATTACGTCGTTAACGAGTTGGGCTAGTGAAAATTAGATTCTTTATTAAAGATGAGTTGCGGAAGCCTGATCCGCAACCGGTGAAAACTAACACCCGTTTGGTTATCGGGGTTGGATTAATCCTTTGGCTTCTTGCCCTTGCCGCGAACTTTCTTTATGCCGAACAACTTGCGGGCGCGAGAGAACCTTGGCTTCTTACCTGTCTCTTCGGCATCGTCCTCGGCATCATCGGCTGGTTCGTCGTCAAGCGCCGCTGATACTTCTTCAGATTCATCCTCGACTTCATCGACATCATCTTCTGCGGCGAGCGCGGCCTGTGCTTCGAGTTCTGCCTGCAAAGCCTTGTAATCGGCAAGTCGTTCAGACCAAGGCACCCATTCTGGAGCAACAAGTGATTCTGGCCCCGGTATCAGCACAACTTCTGAAACGGTTGCCTCGCTGCCGTTGGCAAACACGGTAACCGACCAGCGCCAGCCAACATATCCTTTTTGCTTTGATTCAAATATATAGGTGACCAGATTTTCGCCGTCTTCAAAGGCTTCGATGAAGTCGCCGACAGAAGTTTTTGGAGCCGCCTGGATTGCTGCTTTGCGAGCCAAATCAGAGTGCTTGCCAGAAACTTTGGTTCGTTCGGTTTCGTTATGCATCTAGTTCGTCGGCCAACTTGCGAAGTAGTGACGCAATCTTTTTACCGTTCGCAGACTCTGGGTATTTTCCGTGCTTCAAGCCACCGCCGAGGTGATCGAGCAGTCGAATCAAATCTTCAACAATGATTGCCATTTCATCGGCTGGCTTGCGACCCATCTTCGCCAGACTAGGTGGCGCCTCAAGCACTCGAACCGAAAGCGCCTGAGCGCCGCGCTTTCCATCGGCAACACTGAACTCAACGCGGGTGCCCGGTTTTACTGAAGTTGTTCCGGCAGGCAAGGCGCTGATGTGTAGGAAAACTTCGGCACCCTCATCGGATGCGATGAATCCAAATCCCTTGTCCTCATCGAAGAACTTAACTTTGCCGGTTGGCATGGAACCCTCATTTCGTAAATCCAAGTGCCTATTTTACCCGTGAACCGGGTGGGTTCGCCAAGGTATCCTATAAGGATGGCTAAAAAGAAGACTTCTGCAGAAGAAAGCAGAGCATCACGTGTCGAAACCGTGTTGGCTTACATGGCAGCCGGCCTAATTGGCACTTCAATCGTGGGAATGTTGGCAGCCTTGATCATCGCCGCTACTGGCAGCGGAACTCCAGAAGTAGGAAAACAAAACCTGCCGGTTTTCTTGGTTTTTTATCCGCAATTTGGGTTAATCGCAGGTGCCGCCTGCATCATTGCACTTTTGATTGCCGGTGTGCGACGCCGTTCACGCGCAAATCGATAAATCATGTCTGAACTGCTCAAAGTCGCATCGGCGCTTCGCCGAATGACAGATGAGCAACTCGTTTCGCTAGCTAATCAAAGAATGGTTTCAACGAGGAGTCTTGTAGATTTTTTTGACTTCGCCGAAGTTTTAACCAAGCCTGCTTCTATTGCCTCTGCCCTTGCCGGGCTGCCTAGAAGTTTCGTGGTTGGCCTTCGCGATCTGGCGGCAAAACAAAAGGTTTCCAATAAGATTTCCGAGCAACTTGCCGCGATTGGATTAGTAGACGTCGCGCCAAAATTTGAACCGTTTGAATCAACCCTGGAAAGCCTTTCTGCATTTGCCAAGCCAGCCGTTGTTACCGCTGTAATTGATCAAGTTCCTGACGCAGTTTCCCAAGAAAATATCGACCGTGATGCCGGTGTGGAAATTTTCCAAACTTTGCAGGCAATCAATGAACTGATCTTCGATTTGGAACAAAGATATGTTCGCGAAGTTGGCAGGGGAAATGTAGGGCTGCCTGATTTAAAACGACTAGCCACGCATCTTCGTAAATCAAATGACTATGCCCGTGAGATTTATGAACTAGCCCACTTAGCAAAGCTAATCGTTCTGAATGAAGGCCGCTGGCAACTTAGCGCGAATGCTGAAATTTGGTTGACCTGGCCCCAAGCAAAACAATTGGAATTACTTGCTTCGACCTGGCAGCAAATTCTTGGAGATACATCCTCGAAGGAACTTCTAGATTCGCTTAAGCAGGCACCAGGCCCGGCATCGATGCGGCAAAAATTAATGCTTACCTACCCTTTGGCAGATGTAACAATTTCGTCCAAGATTTCGAAATTAGCTTCGCTCGCTCAGGCAATTGGAATTTCGGCGAGTGGTTTCACTAGCAGTTGGGCTAAGGCAATTCTGCAAAGCGATTTCAAGCGGGCCGTCAAACTTGCCGAAACTCACCTTCCCCAAGTTCAACGAAGAATAATTTGCCAGGCAGATCTAACTTTGGTTGCACCCGGCCCATTGCCGACGGATGTTGAAATTACACTTCGACGGTTTGCCGCAACGGAACAAATTGGAATGGCATCGACTTACCGGCTATCGGCGCTTAGTTTGAGTCACGGATTAGAAACTGGAATGACGATTGCAGAAATCAGATCGTTGCTGATTGAGCTCTCTGGCAGGGACCTGCCCCAGCCAATCGAATACCTGCTAAAGGAAGCCGAGGTTAGATTTGGGCGACTAACGATTTCCGTAAACGCCGGCGAGAACGGAGAAATTCGCAGTGTCATCAAATCAACCGATCGTATTTTGCTGACCGAAATTATTAACGAATTGAAACTGAAACCTTTCTCGTTGCGACAAGCCTCAGATGGTTCGATTACTTCGAGATTCGAGCCAGAAGTGCTGTACTTCGGATTGCGAGAAATTGGATTCGTCGTGGTGCGTATCGACCAAATGGGCAAAGTGATTTCTCCGATGGTTTCAATTGGCAATTCTGCTGGGGAATTGGCCGAGGCGTCGACCATGGCTGACATTAAAAGAATCCGCGAGCACGAAGCCAAAATTGGTGAAGCACCAGACGACGATGATTTGCAGCGTCAAATTCAACTGGCAATCAAAAACAAAGCTAGAGCAAGGTTTACTGTCACCTCGAGATCCGGTGAAATTGAGTTTTTACTTGAACCAATTGCAATTGCCAACGGACGCCTTCGAGCCAAAGATCGAAAAGCAGACATCGAACGCACATTGCCGCTGACCAGCATTGTTCGCGTAGTCATCGATTAGCCGGCATAGCAATCGCATACGGCGGTTAGGCTATAAGGATGACTTCTGGGCCACTTATTGTGCAGAGCGACAAGACCGCACTGCTCGAAGTCGATCATCCCGCCGCCGTCGATGCGCGTCACGACCTGGCAATATTTGCCGAACTTGAGCGTGCGCCTGAGCACATTCATACATATCGCATAACGAGACTTGGACTATGGAACGCCCGGGCAGCTGGCCATGATTCTGATTTCGTGCTCGGTGTTCTAGACAAGTATGCGAAGTTTGCCGTTCCGAGTGCTGTGCGTTCGGACATCGCCGAAACAATGAATCGATATGGCCGACTAAGTATTCGTCGAAGTGTAAATGGTGAGTTGGAACTCTTTTCCACCGATCGCGCGGTTCTACTCGAAGCAAGTAAGCAGCGCAAGATTGCCGAGCTGCTCGACGGGCCAATTTCGAACGAGGCCTTTCGCATTCAACCTTGGGCTCGAGGGCAAGTAAAACAGGAATTACTGAAGCTCGGCTGGCCAGCCGAGGATTTCGCAGGTTACACCGCGGGCACTCCCCACCCGATTGCTCTCGAGCAGGCTGATTGGAAAATTCGCGATTACCAATCGAAGGCCGTGGACAAATTCTGGGATGGCGGATCGGGTGTGGTGGTGTTGCCATGTGGTGCGGGTAAGACCATCGTCGGTGCCGCTGCGATGTCGGTGGCAAAAACCAACACTTTAATTTTGGTGACCAATACTGTTTCTGCTCGCCAGTGGAAATCCGAATTGCTCAAGCGCACCACGCTGACCGAAGAAGAGATTGGTGAATACTCGGGTTCGATGAAAGAAGTGAAACCCGTCACAATTGCCACCTATCAAATTTTGACTACCAAACGTAAAAATGAATACGCACACCTTGACCTGCTCAACGCCAAGGACTGGGGCTTGATCGTTTATGACGAAGTGCACCTGCTGCCAGCTCCTATCTTCAAAATGACCGCAGACCTCCAGGCTCGTCGTCGACTCGGATTAACCGCAACTCTGGTGCGCGAAGATGGAAAAGAAGGCGATGTCTTTTCGCTGATTGGTCCAAAAAGGTTCGATGCCCCTTGGAAAGAAATTGAAGCCCAGGGTTACATTGCGCCTGCCGCATGTTTCGAAGTTCGAATCGATCTGCCAGAAGAAGAGCGCCTCGCTTACGCGGTTGCGAATCAAGAAGACAGATATCGAATTGCTGCCACATCGCCGACTCGCATCCCGGTAATAAAAAAATTACTTAGTAAGCACGCGGGCGAACCGACTCTGATCATTGGACAGTACCTAGATCAGATTCACGAAGTTTCGGCGGCGCTCGGAGTGCCAGAAATTACCGGTGAGACGCCGGTCGATGAACGCGAGAAGCTCTTTCAACAATTTCGAACCGGTGACCTGAACACTCTGGTCGTTTCGAAGGTGGCAAACTTTTCGGTCGACCTGCCTGAAGCTTCGGTCGCCATTCAGATTTCTGGCTCCTACGGTTCTCGGCAAGAAGAGGCCCAGCGTCTAGGCCGCCTGCTTCGCCCCAAAGCCGATGGCCGCGCGGCTACCTTTTATACGTTGATTTCCAGGGATACCGTCGATCAGGACTTTGCCCAGAATCGCCAGCGTTTTCTAGCCGAACAGGGCTATTCATACGAGATCATGGACGCTCACGAGCTCTAAGGAAACACGCTGATGGTTAACAGCCAACTCCCAGCCAACTCTCGGAAACTAGAGCCATGGAAAATGTAAAAGTCCTTATCGTCGATGACGAGCCAAACATTCGAGACCTTCTCGCCACCAGCTTGAAATTTGCTGGATTCAATGTGCACGCCGTAGCTAACGGCACCGACGCGGTAACTGCCGCCGAGAAAGGCAAGCCCGACATCATTCTGCTCGACGTAATGTTGCCAGATATGAATGGATTTAGCGTCACCAAGAAGATTCGTTCGATGGGCATCGATTCTCCGGTTCTATTCCTGACCGCACGTGACGAAACCGAAGACAAGATTACTGGCCTCACAGTTGGTGGTGACGACTACATGACTAAGCCTTTTAGCTTGGATGAGATTGTTGCACGCATCCATGCAATTCTTCGCCGCACAAAGGCAGCCGAAGTAGAAGACTCGATCATTGAAGTGGGCGAAATTAAGATCAACCAAGATGCCCACGACGTGTTTGTGAATGGTGAACTGGTTGAGCTTAGTCCAACCGAATACAAGCTGCTTCGCTTCTTAATGTCGAACCCGAACCGCGTGCTTACCAAGGCTCAAATTCTTGACCACGTTTGGGAGTATGACTTCAACGGAGAAATGGGAATTGTTGAGTCATATGTTTCTTACCTTCGCAAAAAACTTGACCCGCTAACTAGCGAGCCTTTGATTCAAACAAAGCGCGGCGTTGGTTACATGTACAAGGCAAGCAAGAACGGCAAGTAATTGAATTCCAAACTCAGTGCAGCCTGGGAGCGCATTTCACTGCGCACCAAGCTGACTTCACTATCGGTTGCGCTCATCGGAGTGCTTTTGGTGGTGTCGAGTTTGGGAACTCTTGCTTTGCTACGCACCTACTTGCAGGCAAACGTTGACACACTTTTGCAATCAACTGCAAGCACATTGAGTCACGAAGATCCGACCTTGCTTGAAGCAAGATTGGCGACCAAGCAACTTCAGTTGCCAAGCTTGCCCTCGGATTTTTATATTGCCTATGTGGATAACAACGGTCGACTTTTGGTCGGCCTAGTTTCATCAGCCAACGAAAATGACAACGTACCAAATTTGTCGAACTTCACTTCGGATGTCGTTTTCGGCACCAAGGGTGAGCCATTCGAGGTAACCGACAAGACATCGGGTGGTCTAGCTAGAACTTGGCGAATGGTTGCGGTGCCATTAACCACAATTAGCGGCTCTCTTATAGTTGCCCTGCCAACCGGAAGCAACAATGCTCTATTGGCGCAATATGCATCTATCGGCGGCGGCTTCGGTTTATTGTTGCTGCTTCTATCCGCCCTCTCGATTTGGTTAACAATTTCGTCTGCACTGAAGCCTTTGAAAGAAGTTGAGCGAACCGCAGAGGCCGTGTCTGAGGGCGACATTTCGCAGCGCCTGGTTGAACGCGAGGGCAATACCGAGATGGCACGTCTGAACCGTTCGCTGAAT
>JBJTNR010000155.1:0-5771 GCA_046074145.1 Rhodoluna sp. | reverse complement strand
CGGCAAAAAAGTTGGTACCGGCGGCCACGGTAAACAAAAGTTAGAAGGACGCGGCCCAACCCCTAAAGCCGAAGATCGAAAGAATCACAAGGCTTTTAAAGCACGTCAGGCAGCAGAGCGCAAAGCCGCCGCACTTGGCATCAAGGTTGTCGGCAAAGGCGCCGGTCACTCAAAGACCGCGAGAAAATTTTCACAAGAACTCGACCCAACCTTTGCAAGTGCACGCACCGGAAAAGCTGCACCGCGTGGCGGCAAACCTAGTCGTGCAACTACCGGCACTCGAGACGGAGTTCGTCGCGGAGAATTCGTTGCACCCGGGCACCGCACCGCGGGATCTGCTGGAGCTGCAAAGCGCGCTGGACAACGAGTGGCTAAAGCCGCGGACGCATCCGAAGTATTATCGGGTCGCAATTCGGTGCTTGAAGCACTTCGTGCCAAGGTTCCAGCGACTGCACTCTTTATTGCAACCCGCATCGAAATGGATGAACGCGTAAAAGAGTCAATCAAGATTGCATCAGCACGCGGCATCGCGGTTAATGAAATTACCCGACCTGAGATCGATCGCATGACCGGTTTCGACTCGGTGCACCAGGGAATTGCGCTTCAGGTGCCGCCATACAAATATCAGCACCCGATGGAAATGCTCGACATGATTTTGGCTCGAGGGCAAAAGCCACTTCTGGTTGCACTCGACGGTATTACCGATCCGCGAAACTTAGGAGCAATCATTCGCTCAGTTGCTGCGTTCGGCGGTCAAGGCGTGATTCTGCCTCAGCGTCGCTCAACCGGCGTCACGGCTTCGGCGTGGAAGACTTCGGCTGGCGCAGCAGCGCGAATCCCGGTAGCTCTAGCCGCGAACCTTAACGCAACTTTGAAAGACTTGAAAAAGCGTGGATTGTTTGTGGTTGGTCTTGATGGCGATGGCGACATGCAGTTGACTGACTTTAAATTGGGCACCGAACCGCTGGTGCTTGTTGTCGGTTCTGAAGGCAAGGGTCTTTCGCGCTTGGTTACCGAAAACTGTGATGCGGTTGTTTCAATTCCAATTTCTGGAAACGCGGAATCGCTAAACGCGGGAATTGCTGTCAGCGTTTCGCTTTATGAGGTTTCAAAGCGTCGCGCAAGTTCGACTAAAACTCGAAATTAATTACCTGAGTGCTTGCTAGCAATTAGCAAGCCGTCGCCGACCGGTGACAGCACCGAAACGAAGTCGTCGTTGTTGCTAAAGAACCTAAGCACATCTCGGTAAATCGCGGTTGCATCATCTCGCATTGCCGGGTCTGGCACTCGATCGCGCCAAAGCGCATGTGCAATAGTCACCACTCCGCCAGGGCGCAACAATCGCGATGCCTCGTGCAGTTGCTCTTCGAGGGTGTCGCGGTCGGCATCCAAGAAAACTAAGTCGTATGCCGCATCGGCCATATTGCTCATGACATCAATTGCGCGACCGCTAATTACGCGAGTGCGGTTTGCAGGAATCTTTGCATCGGTGAAAGCCTTTTTTGCAGCAGTTTGTTTTTCACCCTCTGTATCGATGGTCGCCAGTACAGCCGAATTGTTTCCGCTCAGCATCCAAAGCCCAGAGACTCCGGTACCGGTGCCGGCTTCGACAATTGCTTTGGCCGAAAGGGCAGATACCAGCATTGCCAGGTGGGCACCAACCGAAGGCGTGACACACTCGACTCCGAGTTCTTCGGCGCGACCTCGCGCATCCCTGAATGATTCGGGTTCGCTTATGAAATCCTCTGCGAATTTCCAGCTGCTGATCTTGTCTGCCATCGGGTCTCCTTGGCTTACAGCATAAGTCGCATCCGGTATAAAGCTCGGCAGCGAAAGGGTAACCTAAAAGAATGTTTGGACTTAGCGGCGAAAAGCTACTGATTCTGGGTCTCATCGCGGTATTCGTTTTGGGCCCAGATCGCTTGCCGCATTATGCCCAGCAGTTAGCTAAATTCGTCAAGAGCCTTCGCAAGATGATTGACGGAGCCAAGGGCCAACTCGAAACCGAAATCGGCGAAGAGTTGGATTGGAAAAAACTAGACCCGCGTCAATATGACCCGCGTCGCATTATTCGTGAAGCCTTGGCCGAGGATGTCACCGAACCGAAAAGCGCCGCGGATTTAAACAAGCCGAAAGTGCAACCGCAGCCAAAATTATCCGAAGGCGAACTCGCGCCTTTCGATAACGAAGCGACTTGATCGCTTCGTTCATAAATACCGCGAAGCGACTTGATCGCTTCGTAAAGTAAGCCGCGAGCTTCTTAGAGATTCACCTTTAGCTTTTTGCCAGCAAGATCGAGTTTCGACTCGATCATTTTTTTTGCGATCTGAGCAATCGCAGTTGCCGCCGCATCGCTCGAGTCGCTGCCAGCCAACGGGCTACCATCGTCAGCCGCCTGACGCAGCGCGACGCTGATGGGAATCTGACCCAGCAAGGGCACATCCTCTTGGTTAAGTTTCGAAAGTCGCTCGGCGACAAGTCGGCCACCGCCGCTGCCGAAAATTTCCAACTTGCTGCCATCTGCTTGTACGAGCCAACTCATATTTTCGATAACACCGAAAATCTTTTGACCTGTTTTAAGTCCGACCTCACCGCTGCGTTCGGCGACATCGGCGGCCGCAAACTGGGGAGTGGTGACCACAATCGTCTTGGCGGTTGGCAATTGTTGCCCAACCGATATGGCGATGTCACCGGTGCCGGGCGGCATATCCACCAGCAGAAAATCCAAGTCACCCCAGTAAACATCGCAAATGAACTGTTCGATGGTGCGATGCAGCATTGGCCCACGCCAAGCAACTGCTTTGTTGACGTCTAAAAACATTGCAATTGAAATTACTTTGATGCCGTTTATCACTGGTGGCAAGATCATGTCATCAACTTTTGTCGGTCGGTCGGTCATGCCAAGTTGACCCGGAATCGAAAAACCAAAAATGTCAGCATCGATAATGCCAACCTTGAAGTTTTGACTTGCAAGTTCGACGGCTAGGTTAGCGGTCAATGTAGATTTGCCGACGCCGCCTTTTCCTGAGCTGATTAAAAAAATCTTGGTTAGCGAACTCTGATCGAATGGATTTTGCCTAGGCGGGCGCCCACCACGCAATTTGAGTTTCAATTCATCGCGCTCGGCTTGGGTCATAACCGACATCGCTACGTCGACGTCAAAACTTGACACCGCGGTTCGCACATCATTTTCGATCTTCACCGCCGCCGGACATCCGGCAACGGTTAATTTCACGGTGACTAGTTTTTCGTCGAATTCGACCATGCCCAATTCAGTGATTGGTCTGAGCAGTTCGGGGTCTATGACGGAGTCGAGCGCTTGCTTAATCGCGCTTGCGCTCATCTGTAATTTCCTTAACCAGATCGCGCAATTCCTCGCGAACAAAGTCTTTGGTCGCCAAATCTTCGATTGCCAAGCGCAGGGCAACCACTTCACGTGCCAAATATTCGGTATCGGCCAAATTGCGTTCGGCACGTTGGCGATCCTGTTCAAACTTCACACGGTCGCGGTCATCTTGACGGTTTTGTGCCAGCAGAATTAGTGGCGCCGCATAAGAAGCTTGCATCGAAAGGATTAGCGTCATAAGAGTGAAGTTGGTCGCGCGTGGGTCAAACTGTGCTGATTCCGGTGCAAGCGTGTTCCAGGTAAGCCAAATAGCAACAACCACGGTCATGCCAATCAAAAATGCGCCAGTTCCCATTGCGCGTGCGAATGTTTCAGAAGCGCGACCAAATCGTTCTTGGTCAATGGTTAACCTTGGAACGAATCGAGTTCGTGCACTGATTGGTTTGTCTAAACGATCCTTCTTTGCCATTAGTGCACCTCCTCTTCTGTGCGCCAGTCATCTGGTAGCAGGTGGTCGAGCACGTCGTCGACGGTGACCACGCCGATCAGGCGATTTTCATCATCAACAACTGGCAAGGCCACCAAGTTGTAGTTTGCAAAGGTTCGGTGAATTACCGAAATGTGGGTGTCAGCTTTAACCGGCTCAAGTTCTACATCAAGAAGTGAACTCAATCTTTCGTGCGGTGGGTAGCGCAACATTTTTTGAAAATGCACGGTGCCCAAATAGCGACCGGTTGCCGTTTCATATGGTGGCAGTGTTACAAAAACTGACGCGGCTAGAACAGGCGAAACTTCTTTTTTGCGAATCAGAGCCATGGCTTCTGCGACTGTCGAATCGGCAGCGCAAATGATTGGTTCAGTGGTCATCAAACCACCCGCTGTGAACTCGTCGAATTGCATCAACATACGAATGTCTTGCGCTTCTTCTTCGTCCATCAAATCAAGCAATGCTTCGGTTCGTTCTTCAGGCAAATTCGCCATCAGGTCGGCGGCATCATCGGGCTCCATTAAGTCCAAAACCTCTGCGGCGCGCTCGTCATCGAGCTCGGCGATGATGTCAACCTGCTCTTCTTCAGGAAGCTCTTCGAGAACATCGGCCAGACGCTCGTCATCTAGTTCTTCGGCAACTTCGATCATTCGCTCGTCTGGTAGATCTAAAAGCGCAGACGCGATATCCGCTGGACGCAGTTCCGAGTAAGTGGCAATCAAATGCTGCGCAGTTTGAGATTCATCGGTCTTTGTGTCTTCGGTAACCTGCTCCCACGATGCGAAAAGTGTCGCACCGCGAGCAAATGGTGAAGCCGATGTCTTTGGCCTACGAAGGAACAGTTCGCTAACTGTCCAATCGCGGTTCTTGCCCTGTTCGATTGCAATGTCTTCGATGTTGGCGTCGCCAGTGCCGTCGAGCAGACGAACTTTGCGGCCAAGTATTTGGGCAATCACGCGAATTTCTTGTCCGTGTTGTGCGTAGCGTCGGAGATCGATCAAACCAGTAGTGATTACTTGACCAGCCGAAATTGATGTGATGCGCGCAATTGGCACGAATACCTTGCGGCGACCACTCATCTCGACCAAGAAACCGGTGGCACGAGGTGAGCCCGAATTACGGTAGGCCACAAGAACGTCAATGACTTTTCCTACGCGGTCTCCCGCTGGGTCAAAGACGCCACAGCCAGCCAATCTGGCGATAAATACTCTCGAAGCGCTCACCTTACAACCTTAGACGAGTCGCATTGAGCGTGCCAGAATTAGTTTCGTGAACAACTCTCGACGCAAAATCGCATCCCAGCCACCGGCAGTACCTCAAGGTGAAGTGGTCGGCAACTTTAAGCAATACCAGGATGCACTGGCATTCGTCGACTCATTAATTAAGAGCGATTTTCCAGCCGGTTCAATTGCTATCGTCGGCTCAGATCTTCGTACCGTGGAACGTATTCGTGGCAAGATCAATTACTCGAGACTTGCTCTCTCGGGAGCAACGACTGGAGCTTGGGTTGGTCTCGCATTCAATCTTTTATTTGGCGCTGGGTTAGACACCTCAACCGCTGCCACTCAGACCTCGACAATCTCTTCTGGTATTTCATCGATTGTTATTGGTGCCGGTCTCGGAATGCTATTCAACGTAGTGCGATATGGAATGTCAAAAAATAAACGCACATTTATTAGCCAATCGAGCGTGGTGGCTTCGAAGTACCAGGTCCAGGTTCCTGCCATGCTCGCCGATCGCGCTCGCGAAGCAGCGGCTAAATCCGCTAGCGCTGAAGCTTAGCCAACCACTTTTCGACATCGCTGGCTTTTCGAGGAAGAGCCTTGGTTAGGTTTTCGACTCCGGTTTTTGTAATCAAAACATCGTCTTCGATTCGCACACCAATTCCGCGGAATTCTTTCGGAACCATCAAGTCATCTGGCTGGAAATAAAGTCCAG
>JBJTNR010000154.1:0-7538 GCA_046074145.1 Rhodoluna sp. | reverse complement strand
AGTCCCCAGCGAGTTTTAAATAATGCAATCCACACTCCGGCGACTGCCAAATACATTAGGTAGACGATCAAAGTTTGGTTGAACAATACCGGACCAATTACCGGGATCTGGCCGAGCAGCGGAATCAGGATTCGATCAAATCGGGGTGGCTGATTAAACAGCGCAATGTTTTCGGAAATTAATGTCGAGAACAGGAAATTTGTAAGTCCGACGATAAGAACGTTCAGCACTACACCCACAATAATTTGATCCACCAGGTATTTGATGGCGAAGGTTGCCAGCACCCACGAGACGAGCGCGCCAGCAATGATGGCACCGATTAATCCGGCATAAAGATTGTGTGACAGCGTCGCGGCAACCGCCGAAATAAATGCACCGGCAAGCAGTTGACTCTCGATAGAAATATTTACGATTCCAGCTCGTTCGCTCAAAATTCCAGCGAGCGAACCGAATACCAACGGCACCGCCAGCGCCAATGCGCCGGCAAAGAGTGCCGAAATTGGCATGGTTGCTCCGGCGTAGAGCCAGATCAAAATCGAAACTACAAAAGCCAGCCCCGAAGCAAGATTGATCCAAAGCGGAGTCTTACGATTCAGTCGAATCACGAAGTGGCCCGAAGCCGCTGCGGCTAGCAACATGCCGCCGAAACAAATCGCCGAAATCAACGAAACCGAAACTGAAACATCCGGAAGGCTTAGCAAGTCGGTGTCGGTGGCAACTTTAATGTTTGTAACTTTGTCGGGCGCCGAAAGCCATAGCCAGAGACCGAAAAGTGCAATGGCTAGCAAGATAATTGGTGTGCGCTTTGATTGTTTCACTTGCCTGCCTCCGCACTAGCCTTCGAGACTTTTAGTCGGAACATGCTGCGCACTAACGGCGGTGCCGCAATAAACAAAACAATGAGCGATTGCACCACGAGCACAATATCAATTGGTACCGCCTGATTTGCCTGCATAGTCACTGCGCCGGCTCTAAGTCCCCCAAACAAAATTCCAGCTGCTAAAACTCCGAATGGATTATTCCTTCCGAGCAGTGCCACGGTGATTGCGTCGAAACCGAAGCTGGCAGCCACTCCGGTAGTTAGAAACTTTTCGGTACCCAAGACCTGAGTGGTTCCGGCAAGTCCGGCTAGGGCGCCTGAAACTGCCATGACCAAAACATAAGTAAGTTCAATGTTGATTCCGGCGACCTTTGCGGCTGAGGGGTTGTGACCTAAAGCTCGGAACTGGAATCCGGTTGACGAGCGATTCAATAGCCACCAGACCAAAACCACGGCGAGCAACATCGCAATTAGGCCGGAGTGGATTCGCACCTGTGTTCCAAAAATGAATGGATACTTGGCTGTTTCTGGAATCGCTGGTGAGATCGGGTTTGCTGCTCCCGGAGCCTGCAAGATCGGAGTCTTAAGCAAGAAAGTCAACAGCAGTGACGCGATGTAGTTGAACATGATGGTGAGAATCACTTCGTTCGCACCTGTGGTTGCCTTCAGGAATCCGACGAGTGCTCCGAATAGCGAACCACCCAAAATTCCGGCGAGCACCGACACTATGAAATGAATACCAAAAGGCATCGGAAAGTGAGTAGCAACGAACCCGGCAAACATTGCACCGAAAACAATCTGCCCGGTGGCACCGATGTTGAATAATCCCGATCGGAACGCAACCGCCAGACCCAAACCGGCAAGAGTAATAGGTGTGGCAAATGCCAAAGTTTCGGTTATCGGCTTGAACATCATCAGGGCATCGGTGCCCTTGTAATTAAAAATTGACCCGCGGAACATCGCGTCGTAAGCACCAAAGATTGAATTCCAGAGGGCTAGAAAGAAATCGCCTGGTCGCGCGAACAAATAACTCGCAGCGGCTTGGACATCTTGATTCGAGCTCGCAATCAAAATTCCACCAAAGATAAACGAGGCTAATACCGCGAGCACGGTAAGTCTCAAACTCGGAGAAAATATTTCTTTTAGAAGCTTGTTCACGCGTTGATCCCCGCCATCATTTGACCCAAAACCGTTCGTGAAGTGGTTGCCGGCACCACGCCAACAACCTTTCCGCGATACATGACTGCAATTCGATCGCCCAACTGAGTGGCTTCATCAAGTTCGGTTGCGACAATCAAAACCGGTATTCCGCTGTCACGAGTAGCGACTATTTGCTCGTGCACGAATTCGATTGAACCGACGTCTAGACCGCGAGTTGGTTGCGAAGCAACCAGCAGGCGCAGTTCGCGAGAGAGCTCTCGAGCCAAAACAACTTTTTGCTGGTTTCCACCGGAAAGCTGCGACGCCTTGGATTCGATACCCTGCGCGCGAATATCAAATTGTTTTAATTTTTCGCTGGCAAATTTTTTCAAGAAAGCTAGCTGCAGGCTTAGGCCTTTAGCAAATGGTTTGCGATCACTTCGATCTAGCATCAGATTTTCGGCAATAGTGAATTCAGCGACCAAGCCATCTTCGGTGCGATCTTCCGGAACGAATCCGACGCCAAGGTCTAAAACCTGTTTTACATTTTTTCCGATCAGTTGTTTTCCATCGAGTTCAATTGAGCCTTGCACTCGACCATGCATTCCAATAATCGCTTCGGTCAATTCGGTCTGACCGTTTCCTTGTACTCCGGCGATTACCAAAATCTCACCCTCGTGAATTTCCAGGTTGATGTCATCAAGCACCTTGTTACCCGAGTGATTCCAAGCCGAGAGTCCCGAAACTTTAAAACTTGCCTTGCCCAATTTCGGAGCAGCCTTAGCAACGTCAAGGTCAACAGCTCGACCAACCATCATTGATGCCAGCTCGCTTGCGGAAGCGCTTGGGCTGGCTTCGCCGACGACTTTGCCCAAACGAATCACGGTGATCTTGTCGGCAACTTCTTTAACCTCGCGGAGTTTGTGAGTGATAAATACGATTGCCTTACCCTCGCCGCGAAGCTGTCGCATGATTGCCATCAACTCGTCGGTCTCTTGTGGGGTGAGCACTGCGGTTGGTTCATCGAAAACCAAAATTTGCGCATCGCCAAGAAGAGCCTTAATAATCTCAACGCGCTGTTGAACGCCGACCGGAAGATCGCCCACGATTGCATCCGGGTCAAGTTCGAAACCAAACTTGCCAGCAATTTCTCTTACTCGCTTGCGCGCAGTTTCTAAATCAAGCCAACCGCCGAACTTGGTCGGTTCGTGACCGAGCATCACGTTCTCGGCGACTGTAAAAACTGGAATCAGCATGAAGTGCTGGTGCACCATGCCAATGCCGGCTGCCATTGCGTCACCCGGGCCGGCAAATTTTTGCACCTTATTATCTAGAAGAATTTCTCCGCCGTCGGCTTGATAAAGGCCATAGAGCACATTCATCAAAGTTGATTTTCCGGCGCCATTTTCACCAAGCAAACAGTGAATTTCACCGGGTTGAACCACCAGGTTCACGTTGTCGTTTGCGGTCATCGTGCCGAAGCGCTTAGTAATGCCGCGGAGTTCCAGCTTCATTGCTTTCCTCATCAATTGCCCACGGGCGATTAGTTTCGCCTCATTGTTCCTTAGTCTAACCTTGGCCGAACGAGAAAAAACCGGTGGCCCGCCTAAGCGAACCACCGGTTTTTTATTTACGAATTACTTGTTGTAAGCAGAAGTAACTACAAGGTCACCAGAGATGATGTCTGCCTTGATCTTGTCTAGTTCTGCCTGAACACCTGCTGGGTATGCAACATCGTGCTGCGCAGAAATCTGCACTCCGCCGTTTGCAAGAGTTCCAACGTATTGGTTCTCGTCGCCACCAGTGAACTTGCCATCAACACCTGACTTGATAACTTCAAGAACAGCCTTCGCCATCTTCTTTTCGATCGAAGTCAAAATGTTTGCTTTGTATTCTGCGTGTGCAGCAATTCCATACCAGTCAGAGTCAACACCAATAACGTAGGTGCCCTTCTTGTCTAGAGTTGCCTGGCCGGTTCCCTGACCAACAGGACCAGCTACAGGAAGAACGATGTCTGCACCCTGTGCGAAGAATCCTTCGGTAAGAGTCTTACCCTTAGCAACGTCAGAGAAGTCACCGGTTGCTGACCACTTCTGGTTGTCTGCAGATTCTGCACCAAGAACTTTAACCTTTGTGCCCTTTGCAGCGTTGTAGTAAGCAACACCCTGCTTGAAACCATCCATGAAGATGGTTACCGATGGGAACAGCATTCCACCGTAGGTTGCAACTGTTCCGGTCTTAGAAGTTGCAGCAGCAAGGTAACCAGCAAGGAACGCAGCCTGAGCTGTGTCGTACTGGATTGGCTTCACGTTTGGAAGTGAAAGTGGTGAGTAGTCATCGTTTGAAAGAGCTGAGTCGATCAATGCGAAGTTAACATCTGGGTGAGCCTTTGCAGCATCACGAGTTGCAGTTCCAAGTGCGAAACCAACGTTGATAATCAAGTTGCAACCCTCAGAAATCATTGCGTCAACACCAGATACGTAGTCGGTCTGGGTTGCTGATTCTGGCGATTCAACAGAAGCGATCTTTACGCCGAGTTCTGATTCAGCCTGAGTAAGACCCGCGTAAGCCTCTTCGTTAAAAGATGCGTCCTTGAATCCACCCTGGTCCGAAACCATACATGCCTTGTAGTCAACAGGCGTTGCGGTTGGCTCAGCTGGTGCCGATGCTCAACCTGCAAGTGCAAGTGCGGCTGCAGATGCAACTGCAATTCCCTTGATTGTTAGTGAGATCTTCACTTAATTTCCTCCTGAAACTCGACCTGCGGATTTCGCGGTCGTTTCGCTAGTCAGCCTAACTGCCAACCTCGGGCGTGCCGTTCAATGGCAGCGGGTGTTAACGAAGTTTTTACTGAATTGAGATAATTCGTGACTTTTAAAGTACGTCGCTGTGGCCGGTTGCCTTGAGCGAATCAACCAGACTCTTTACTCGCTGTGCATGTTCTTTGGTGGTGACCAAGAGTGCATCGGGCGTATCGACCACGATGATGTCTTCGACCCCAATCAGCGCAACCATACGGTCGGTATCGCTAACCAAGATTCCACTCGAACTATCAGCTAGAACTTTAGCGTTGCCCAGAACCGCAAGGTTTCCGCGACGACCCTGCGACTGCAATTCCGCAATCGCGGCGAAGTCTCCGACATCATGCCAAGAAAAACCAGCCGGGATAACCGCGACCAGTCCGTCAGCTGCTGCCGGTTCGGCTACGGAATAATCGATGGCGACTTTTTTCAGGGTCGGCCAAATCTTGTCAATTGCAGCCTTGCGATCTTCGGTGTCCCAGACATCGGCCAATTCCATGATGGACGCGTGAAGTGCAGGTTCAGACTTCTTTAATTGCGCAAGCAGCAATTCGGCGGGCGCGATAAACATTCCGGCGTTCCAGAGATACTCCCCGGACTCCACATATTTACGTGCCTTGGCGATGTTTGGCTTTTCGACGAACTTGATTACGTGCTTGGCATCTGGTGCCCCAGCCACATTTAGTTTTTCTCCGGCCTTTATATAACCGAATCCCACGGATGGCTCGGTCGGCTCAATACCTATAGTTACGATTTTTCCGGTCGCCGCAACAGCAACCGCTTCTTTCACTGTCGCGTGAAATTCCGCCTCGTCGGTAATTACATGGTCAGCGGCAAACGAACCGACAATCACATCTGGTTCGCGTTTTTGCAAAATTGCTGCGGCGAGCGCAATAGCCGCAGTCGAGTCTTTAGGTGAAAGTTCGAGCACGAGATTATCCGTGCTTAGGTCTTCGATCTGATCTAGCACTGCCGACTTGTGCACCTTGCCGGTGACTACCAGGATGCGGTCGCGGCCGGCAATCGGAGCGAGGCGATCCCAGGTATCTTGAAGCAAAGTTTGACCCGAGCCTGTTAGATCGTGCAAAAATTTCGGCGCCGAAGCTCGGGACAGTGGCCAAAGGCGACTGCCGATTCCGCCGGCGGGAATGATGCTGAAGAAGCGATCCAGTGGATCTCGCTGAGTGCTCATAACTAGTAAAACCCTAGCCCAATGGCGGTTTTTGGGCGAGGGCCAAGGTTTTGCGGGCTTAGACTTGAAGCAAATTTTGTTGCTGCTTATCGAGGAGGATGGCTAGTGCCAACCAAACCAGCAGGTACTTTGTACCGCGGAAAAGTAGGAATGTGGTCGTGGGTACTTCACCGTATTACCGGCGTCGCAATCTTTTTCTTTCTTCTTGTTCACGTTCTTGACACCGCACTGGTACGACTTAGCCCCGAGGCTTACAACACCGTCATTCAGACCTACAAAACACCTCTTATTGGTCTCGGTGAGCTTGGTCTCGTCGCGGCAATTCTGTTTCACGCGTTAAACGGACTTCGCGTAATTCTGATTGATTTCTGGCGAAAGGGCGTCAAATACCAAAACGTAATGTTCTGGATCGTGATTGCAATCGCGCTGATTGCATTCCTCGGATTTGCCCCTCGTCACCTAGCTCACGTATTCGGATAAGGAGAAGCGAAATGTCAGTAACTATCGAACAGCCGCGTTCTCCTCGCAGTCGCAATGGCGCTAACTGGGAAAAATACGGATGGATCTACATGCGCGCATCTGGTGCGCTTTTGGTATTTCTAATTTTTGGACACCTCTTTGTTAACCTTTTCGCTGGTGAGGGAATCAAAGCAATCGACTTTGCCTTTGTTGGCGGAAAGTGGTCAGACCCGTTCTGGAAAGTTTGGGACCTGGCGATGCTTTGGCTCGCACTTATTCACGGCACCAACGGCATGCGCACGCTCGTAAACGACTACGCATCGAGACCAGCAATTCGCAAAACTTTAGTTTGGTCGCTTTGGGGAATCTGCTCGGTGCTAATTGTTCTTGGCACTCTGGTGGTTTTCACCTTTGATCCATGCCCAGCCGGCGCATCAGCCGATCTGCTTCCAAGTTTCTGCTCAGCTAAGTAATTCCAAAAGGACTTAATTAAAAGTGACCAACCAAACTCCAAAGGTTCACCACTATTCCTATGACGTAGTCATCGTCGGTGCCGGTGGTGCCGGAATGCGCGCCGCGATCGAAGCCGGTCCGCACGCGAAGACTGCGGTGATTTCAAAACTGTTCCCGACTCGTTCGCACACCTGTGCGGCACAGGGTGGAATGGCGGCGGCGCTTGCAAACGTTGAAGAAGATTCTTGGGAATGGCACACCTTCGACACCGTTAAAGGTGGCGACTATCTAGTTGACCAAGATGCTGCAGAAATTTTGGCAAAAGAATCTGTGCAGGCAGTTATCGATCTAGAAAACATGGGACTTCCTTTTAACCGAACCCCGGATGGAAAAATCGACCAACGACGTTTCGGTGGTCACACTCGCGATCACGGTAAGGCTCCAGTTCGCCGCTCTTGCTATGCAGCCGACCGTACCGGTCATATGATTTTGCAAACTTTGTACCAGAACTGCGTGAAGTTGGGGATCGAGTTTTACAACGAGTTCTATGTGCTCGATTTGATCATGACCAAGGTCGACGGAGAAGAACGCCCATCTGCCGTGGTTGCCTACGAGCTTGCGACCGGCGAACTGCACGTGTTCCAAGGCAAGAGCATCATCTTTGCAACCGGTG
>JBJTNR010000153.1:0-5263 GCA_046074145.1 Rhodoluna sp. | reverse complement strand
CATATGGCCCTTGCTCTCAAAAAAATCGAGCCAGCGCCGGCGAATCTCGGCGGTTTGCACTTTAGTTAGCTGGCTTGTTTACAGGCTTAGTTGCAGGAGACTTTTTTGTCGTCGCCTTCTTAGCTGCTGGTTTCTTGGCGGTTGATGATTTCTTAGCTGGCTTCTTGCGTGCAGCAGGTTTGCCGCTTAGTTCTGCAGTGCGTTCGCGAAAGCTGTCCATAGCGGTGTCGCCCAATTCACGTGCCTTGGCTGTAAATTCGTCAAGTTTTGCTTGAGCAGCAGGGTTCTGATCTAACTGCTTTTTTATCTCGATACCAGCAAAAATGCCAACGATGATCCAGAAAAATTTCTTCATTTGTTCCCCTACTTTTTCTTGCCAAGCAAACTGTTGCGCAAACTCTGAGTAAAGCCTGCGATTTTCACCAAAGGCGATCCGACGGCAGATGTAAACACCGCAACAAGTGAACTTATGTTTGCCGTGACTTCAGCAACATTTTCAGTTATCACATCAACGCGAGCCAATTGCTTGTTTGTTGCGGTTACCGTTTCGGTAAGTTCGGTGAGTAGCGGAGCAACGCTTTCGTTTAAATCGCGAATCGAATTTCTTGTTTCATCTAAAACGCGTCCAAGTTTCAAAAGCGGAACAGCAATGAAAAGTACCAAGAGAACGAATCCTCCAGCAGCTATCAAACCAGCAATGTCTCCGCCACTCATCTGAAAAATACCTTTGCCTTTATCGAGCGGCGTAGTACTCAACCACAAGCTGAACTTCACAAGTAACTGGTACTTCTGAACGCTTAGGGCGTCGAGTCAAGGTGGCGTGCAATTTATCAAGTTGTACATCAAGGTAACCAGGTACCGGTGGAAGAACATCTACGTGACCTCCGGCTGCAGCAACCTGGAACGGCTCGGTGCTTTCGCTCTTCTCGTGAACGTGAACAAGTTGACCAGGCTTCACACGGAAAGAAGGACGGTCAATTCGCTCACCGTTAACCAAAATGTGGCGGTGAACTACCATTTGACGAGCCTGTGCGATGGTGCGGGCGAACCCTGCGCGTAACACAAGTGAATCAAGTCGCATCTCGAGAAGTTCCACTAGGTTTTCACCAGTTAGACCTTCTGCGCGCTTTGCTTCTTGGAAAGTTTTACGGAGTTGTGCTTCGCGAATTCCATACTGAGCACGTAGACGTTGTTTTTCACGCAAACGTACTGCGAAGTCGCTGTCAGCTTTTTTCTTGGTGCGTCCGTGCTCGCCTGGAGCGTATGGACGCTTTTCTAGATACTTTGCAGCCTTCGGAGTAAGCGCAAGTCCCAATGCGCGAGACAAACGAGTTTTGCTGCGAGTACGTGTTGTTTTTGACACGTTTTCCTTTCAATGGATTCAATATGAATCCCGATAGCGGTTTTTGTTCACAAGTTGGATCGGTTGATCCACTGCCACGGACTCTCCGGCTATTAGAGAGTCGCACCGTATATTGAAAGCTGTCACAGCCGCGTTTCAGCTCTCCAGTCGGCAACCGGATAAGCCTACCAGCGAATTTGGCCAAATAAAAGGCTTTCGCGGGCAGTTACCGGCTGAAACTGCGAATGATGGCCCGCAGCTTCGGCCACCGATCGAAAAGCTCCTTTTCGGCGCCAATCTCTTTGGGTGAATAGAAAACGGAGCGTTCAACTTTTGAATCGAGATACCTCTGTGGCACTACTGCCTTCGGGTCATCGTGAGGATAGTTATATCCAATTCCAGCGCCGGATTTTGCTGCTCCAACGTAGTTTGAACTTTTCAGTGCGTTCGGTACTTCCCCAAAATTCCCGGATTGAACATCTGCAATGGCAGCATTTATTGCGTTGTACGCGCTGTTAGATTTCGGTGCCAACGACAAATAAATAGTTGTTTCGGCAAGCGGAATCCTGCCCTCTGGCATTCCGACAAGAGACACGGCCTGAGCGGCAGATACCGCCAGTGTCAATGCATTTGGGTCAGCCAATCCAATATCCTCGGCAGCCAAGATCATCAACCTACGCGCAATAAATCTAGGGTCTTCCCCCGCCTCGATCATCCGGGCCAAGTAATGAATGGCGGCATCGGCATCGCTGCCTCGCACAGATTTGATAAAAGCACTTATAACGTCATAGTGCTGATCACCGTCACGGTCGTACCGAACTAACGCTTTATCCATTGCAGATTCAACCGTTGACAAATCGATTGTTCCTTCGCCGCCAACAATGTTTGATGCGGCTTCTAAAATCGTCAACGCTCTTCGGGCGTCTCCCGCAGCGATTTGCGCTATTTGTTTGGCTGCCTCGGCTTGCAATTTAACTTTGTCAGCAAGCCCATCTGGTGATTGAACCGCACGCTCTAGCAGCTGCACGATATCTGAGTTTTGCAAACTAGTGAGCGTCAGCATTAGGGAACGTGACAACAGTGGTGATATCACTGAAAAGCTAGGATTTTCCGTCGTGGCGGCGATTAAAACTATTCAGCCATTTTCTACGCCAGGCAGCAAAGCGTCCTGTTGCGCTTTTGAAAAACGATGAATCTCGTCAAGGAATAAAACTGTAGCTACACCGTAGGCGTCTCGATCTGCCCTAGCCCGTTCCATAACTTCACGGACATCTTTTACGCCAGCAGTTATTGCACTGAGCTCAACAAATCTCCGACCCGATTGTCTGGCAACGATTTGAGCGATTGTCGTTTTGCCGGTACCGGGTGGGCCCCAAAGTATTACCGATACCGCCGAGCCGGCTTTGCCTGGTTCAACCCGAGTTGCCAACGCCCTGAGCGGTGAGCCCGAAGCCATCAATTGCTCCTGCCCAACAAGTTCCTCAAGGGAACTCGGCCTCATCCTGGCGGCCAATGGCATTACCTGTGAAAAAAGGCCGGTTTGATCAGACATGTATTTAGGCTACCGCCAGCCAAAGTAAAATTATGGGCGGACAAACCTAAAGGAATAAATTGGCATCGAAAAAGAAGACCCAAAACATCTTTGCGGCTAGCGCCGCTGATCGAACAAGAAAGTTCGAACAGCATCAATTGGAAATTGCCGAGCGCTCGAAACAACGCACAAGAGATAATCGTTTTGCCATTATTGCGTCGGCAGGTGCAGTGGTTGTGGCCTTGGCTCTCCAATTTTCTTATTTCAGCTTTGGCCCTGGATATGTGAACCCGACCGCAAGCACATCTGCTAAACCGAATGTTGCCGCAGTGCCGCAGCCGGAACTTTCACAAAACCGCGCTTGGACTGGAACTATGGAAGTTGGAAATCAAAAACTTTCGATAACCCTCGATGGTGCAAAAGCACCACAAGCGGTAGCAAATTTCTTGGCCCTGAATAATCAGCATTTTTTCAACGGCATTAGTTGCCACCGCCTGACGACAGCTGGGATCTTCGTTTTGCAATGTGGCGATCCAAATGGAGATGGAACTGGTGGGCCTGGGTATAACTGGGGCCCAATCGAAAATGCACCAGCCGACAACTTATACAAAAAGGGTGTCCTAGCAATGGCGCGCCGAGGTGGCGATGGTTCGAGCATGGGTAGTCAGTTTTTCATTGTTTACCAAGACAGCGTGATTCCGTCTGACAATGCTGGTGGTTATACAGTCTTCGGCGAAATCACTAAAGGTTTGGACAAACTTTCTCCGATATTTGACGCAGGTGTAGTAGATGGAAAATCCGACGGAACCCCTGCAAAGCCAACACAATTGGGTGCCATCACCCTGCAGTAACAATCCACCGGTCTAGTTCGCTAGACGCCTAAACAATAGGAGCCGCTCATGTCAACCCCTCAAAGCTTTGGTCGTGTAGATCACGAGAACAACGTCTACGTAAATGACGGCCAGGAAAGAAAAATTGGTCAGTATCCAGGCGTAAGTCCAGATGATGCTCTTGCCTATTTCGTTAGAAAGTATGAGGACATAGCGGCTCAGGTTCGAATTCTGGAACAAAGAGTTGCAAACAAAGTTGATTCGCACGGCATGAAAAAAATGGCTGCGAAACTTGCTGATGAGTTGAAAGAACCAGCCATTGTTGGAGACATTGCCGACTTGCGTCGCCGAGTTTCCAACTTGGATGAAAAAATTGCTGTGCTTGTGCATGAGAAACACGAGGCAACCAAAGAAGCAACCGCAGCGGCTTTGGAACAGCGTAACGCGATTGCAACTAAAGCTGAAGCACTAGCCAACCAAGATGTTGCAAAAATTCAATGGAAATCTTCAAGCGTTGAAATGAACAAACTTTTTGACCAGTGGCAGGATCTACAAAAAACTGGTCCGCGCGTTGCTAAAAACGAAGCTGACAGTATATGGAAGCGCTTCTCTAGTGCTCGCACCAGATTTGAGTCGGGAAAGCGTGCTTACTTTGCTGGATTAGACGCCAATAACAAAGCAGCCAAAGCAAAGAAAACGTCTTTGGTTGAAAACGCAGAAGCGCTCGCCGCAAAAGGTTCAGATGACATAAGCGCTTACCGCAAACTGCTAGATGAATGGAAAGCGGCGGGACGATCGATTGGAAAATCGGACGATGCGCTCTGGGTGCGATTTAAAGCAGCCGGCGATGCAATTTTTAGCAAGAAAACAGAATCTGCCGCGGTGGAGTCAGCGGAATTCGAGAAAAACCTTGCCTTGAAGCTTGATATTCTCAAGGATGCCGAATCGATTGACCCCGCAAAAGATCTCACTGCTGCAAAGAAATCGCTTCTAGAAATCCAAAAACGTTGGGAAAAAGCTGGCAAGGTTCCTAAAGACAAAATTCGCGTCACCGAAGACAAACTTCGCGCAATCGAATCAAAAGTTAAACAAGCTGAACAAGACCACTGGAGAAAAACTGATCCGGCAGCTATTGACCGCTCTAATGGAGTTATCGCTCAACTAGAAGATTCGATTGTCAAGCTCGATGCAGCCTTAAAAAAGGCTACGGACACGAAGGATGCAGCAAAGATTAAAGCCGCAACCGAAGCACTTGAAGCCAGAAAGTCATGGCTTGAAGTTGTAAAAGCTTCTATGGTCTAACTGCTAACACGATAAACGTCGTAAACGGCTTCGATTCTTCGAACCGCATTGAGCAAGTGTTCAAGTACTTGCGGGTCACCAATCTCGAAAACGAATCGACTCAGTGCAACTCGATCGCTACGTGTTGAAACAGAAGCTGACAAGATGTTTACATGGTGCTCCGAAAGTACTCTCGTAACGTCGCTCAAGAGCCCGCCTCTATCCAGGGCCTCAATTTGAATCTGCACTAGGAAAACACTCTTGGTGGTTGGAGCCCAG
>JBJTNR010000152.1:0-3406 GCA_046074145.1 Rhodoluna sp. | reverse complement strand
GTGTGTCAGAAAGTGGCTTCTCACAAAGCACATGCTTGCCGGCAGCCAAAAGGCCCTCCACAATTTCGCGGTGCAGGCTGTTAGCTACCACCACGCTGACCGCATGGATGTTTGGGTCATCGGCAATTGCGCGCCAGTCGGCATCGTGGCGTTCGAAACCGAAACGCTTTGCCGCCGCTTGTCCAAACTGTGCATTTACGTCTCCAATTGAGACGAGCTTTACATCTGGTAGATCTGATTCATATAAAGAGGTTGCTGCGCGATATGCTGCTGCGTGTCCTCGGCCGGCCATTCCGGCGCCAATTACTGCCACTCCGATTGTCATTTGATAACTTCCTTGTTACTAGCCCATTACTTGGAGCGCTACACAAATTGGAGCGCTCCACAACAAAGTAGCAACGAATGGCACCAAAAACGACCATGTTTACCGGATTGTTATCATGTCCTAACAAAGTGTTATAAATCGCCGATTTCCGCTAGTTTTGAGGCATATGGCCACCAATAAGCCCCCAGCCAAGACCCCGACCATCTATGACGTGGCCGAAAAAGCTGGCGTTTCCAAGTCTTTGGTGTCGCTGGTTCTTGGTGGCAAGAGCGGCGTTAGCGAAGCCAACAAGGCCGCGGTGTTGAAGGCAATCAAGCAACTTGGTTATCGACCTTCGCGTTCTGCGCAAATGCTTGCCTCAGCTAAGACCAACACCATTGGGGTTGTCATCACCGATTACAGCAACCTTTCTTTCATTGGCGTGCTCAAAGGCTTGCGTGAAATTTTTGATGATGCCGGCTACCAGGTGATTGTTTCCGATCTGCACCGAAGCCCGAATTTTGTTGAAGACCCACTAGATGCATTTGCTTCGATGAAGGTTGACGGATTGGTACTTGTTGCCGAAGTCGATGGACTTCGCACCAAAAACATCACCGTTCCAACCGTGACGGTTGGTGAACGCGAAACTATGCTTAGAAATTCTGATCTTGTTTTCAACGACGACTTCGAGGGTTCGCGCATGGCGGTGGAGTACCTTTGGTCACTCGGTCACGAAAAAATTGCACACCTAACCGGTGCCGGCGGTATTGCCAAAAATCGCCGCAATGCTTATCTCAAATTAATGAAGTCAAGAAAGCTGTCAGCGCTAACTTTCGGCGCTGGCCAGCCGACCACAGAAATTGGTGGTTACCGAGGTGCGAAAGAGCTTCTTGCCTCTGGTGAAAAGTTCACGGCGATATTTGCGGCGAACGACTATATGGCAGCGGGTGCCGTTGCTGCGCTTCACGAAAAAAACATAAGAGTGCCAGAAGATGTTTCTATTATTGGCTACGACAATGCGCCAATTGCTTCTGAATTCATGCTGAAACTTTCGACCGTCGATGAACAGGGCGAACCGGTGGGGCGTCAAGCTGCAACTATTTTGCTTGATCGCATCAACGGAAAAGAAATAGGACGTGCCGCAAAGACAATATTGATTGTGCCGAGTTTGGTAGTGCGAGAATCTACTTCGCCTTTGAAAAAATCTAAAAAGTCTTAAAGCCAGCGCGAAGCTAGGTAGTCTGCTTTAACGCGACGTATGGTGCCCGAGCGTGCACGCAAAATAATGCTGTCGGTGCGCAGGTATTGACCGCGCTTTTGCACGCCATCGAGTAACAAACCATCGGTCACTCCGGTTGCCACAAAGTATGTATTCTCGCTTTGTACTAGATCGTTGATTTCAAAAATTCGGGTCAAGTCGTGACCGGCTTCGATTGCCTTCTTCATTTCCTGTGGTGACTGAGGTGCAATGCGTCCCTGCATGTATCCGTCGAGTGCCTGAGTTGCGCATGCCGAGATTGCACCCTCTGGTGCACCGCCAATACCAAGCAGCATGTCGATGTTTCCGCCACCGGTAACAGCGTGAATGCCGGCAGCCACGTCTCCATCAAGAAATAGTCTGGTTCGGGCGCCGGCTTTACGAACTGCATCCATGAGTGGTTGGTGACGAGGGCGATCGATCATGGCGACCACAATTTCGCTGACATCTTTTTTCAATGCTTTTGCAAGTTCACGCACGTTTTCTTCGGGCGATGCGTCGAGACTTACTGCACCTTTGCCGGCTTTGGTGGTGATGAGTTTGTCCATGTAGAAAACATCTTTTGGGTTGTACATGGTTCCCTTGTCAGAAACCGCAATCACGCTAATCGCGTGCGCGCGACCCGACGCGGTAACCGAAGTTCCATCAACCGGATCAACTGCGATGTCGCATTCAGGGCCGTTGCCGTTTCCAACCACTTCGCCATTGGCAAGCATAGGAGCTTCGTCTTTTTCGCCTTCACCGATGACGATGGTTCCTTTGAAGTCAACGGTGTTAAGAAAATCACGCATCGCTTCGACGGCAGCGCCGTCTGCAGAATTCTTGTCGCCGCGGCCAATCCAGGCACTGGCTTTAATCGCCGCAGCCTCTGTCGCACGAACAAGTTCAACACCAAGGTTTCTATCTGGACGAGTGCTCATCGGACTACCTGACTTATAGGCGGCTATGTATTTCCATTGTAGTAATCTTTGGCAATGGCTCCCTATCGCTTAGCTGCATCAGCTGAAATGTTATTTCTTGATTTACCGTTCGTGGAGCGTGTGAAGCGAATACATGAACGAGGTTTTGCAGTTGAGATTTGGGGTTGGCCTACAAAGGATTTGGCCACGCTGGCTGCAACCGGTGCCGACTTCAATTCGATGACCGGATACATCGAAGGTGACTTGATTGAAGCCGATGGAATTGAAAAATTACTCTCAACCGCTGAAAAATCAATCGAAGCCTCGAACGTTTTAGATTGCAAAAACTTGAATTTGCACGGCACGGGTCTTGATAATCAAGGACAGGCGATCCGCAAAAAATACTCGGTCACAAAAGATGAGTGGAACACAGCTCGCGACACACTTAACCGAATCGCGGAACTCGGAGCGAAGCACAACAAAGTTTTTATTCTTGAGAATTTGAATTTGCTTGTTGACCACCCAGGAACTCCATTTGCACTTGCCAAAGATGTAATTGAACTTGTAGAGGCTGTCGACAGCCCCAACCTGCGAATGAATCTCGATTTATATCACGCGCAAATTGGAGAAGGAAACTTGGTTGAGCTAGTGAATCGTGCTTTTCCGATCATTGGCGAAATTCAAGTGGCCGACGTGCCAGGTCGCTGCGAACCTGGAACTGGTGAGATTTATTACCCTCGAATTGCAACCGAATTGAAAAAACTAAATTACACAGGAGTAGTTGGTTTAGAAGGTTGGGCGTCAGGTGATTCTGATCTTGCCCTTGATGCATTCGCGAATGCTTTCGCGTAAATAATTATTTTTTGTCAGCGGGTGAAATTGGATTTACTTCACCGGTCGCAAGTTGGAGTTTGAAGGCTTCAAGAATTTGCTTAATCGACTGTG
>JBJTNR010000151.1:0-4819 GCA_046074145.1 Rhodoluna sp. | reverse complement strand
CTTCGCGACAGTCGCAGACTTAAATCGAATTCTTAACGAACTCGGTCACCAACCGAAACAGCACTAACCGCAGCACTAACCGAGATTACGTTGCGCTGCTTGCGCGAGTGAGTAATAAACCTCGCCAAGCGAATTACCCGATGCGGTAATTGCTTGCGGCAATAAAGATGTTTCAGTTAGCCCAGGCATCACGTTTGCTTCGAGGAACCAGCACACACCTTTTTTATCGACAATCATGTCGATGCGCGAAATGTGTCGCAGCCCTAGAACTTCATGAGCCTCGATCGCAACGGCAGCAGCAGCTTCGGCAACCGAAGCACTAACGCGAGCAGGAATATAAAAATTAGTTTCGCCGGCAATGTAGCGCTCGTTGTATCCGTATTTTCCATCACGCGGAACAATCTCAACCGGCGGCAGTGCAATCGGTCCGGCACCAAGATCGATCACGCTGACACCCAGTTCGGTGCCTTCGATGAACTTCTCAATAATCGCCACATCGCAGTAAACATAAGCGTCGATCATTGCTCGATTGAGCTCGGCCTGAGTTTTCACGATGGTCACACCCTGAGCCGAACCCGAACGTGCCGGCTTCACCACGACCGGCAACGACAAGCTTGCGGCCACGGTTTTCAAAATCGTTTCTGCATCTAGCTCTCGAAAAGTTTCTTTTGGCAGAGTGATGCTGGCTGGTGATTGAATTCCGGCGCGACCAACCAATACTTTGGCCACGGATTTATCCCAAGCCAAGCGCGCACCAGCCGCGCTGGCGCCAACAAAGGGAACGCCACTGTGGGCGAGAACGTCTCGAAGTGCGCCATCTTCGCCGCTGGCTCCGTGCAGACAAGGGAAAATTACGTCGGGCCTATCTTTTTTGATATTCGCGAGCAGTTCATGATCAGGTTCCCGAATTACAACAGTTGCACCGAAATCGCTTAGTGCGTCGGCCACTCGGCGACCCGATTTCAGCGAAATGTCTCGTTCGTGACTAATGCCACCAGCCAATACTTGAACTTTTAGCTTGGCAGCTGCCTTACCCTTGGGAATCATTTTGCTCCCTACCTGTCTGGTCTCGGATTTACTTGGCGAAGGTTTCTAGAAGATCCATCTGCAGATTAATTACATTCGACAGACGTTTAATTCCGACTTTGATATTTTCAGGAGTCGGATACGAATAACAAATTCTCAAATTGCGTTGCCCGGTGCCGTCACCCAAAAACGCGGTGCCCGGCGTGTAGGCAACCAGTTCTTTTACCGCGAGCGGCAGCATTGCCTTTGAATCGATTCCCTCGGGCAAAGTTAGCCACAGGTAAAAACCACCATCTGGTTCTGTGGTTTCTACTACCGGCAAATATTCACGCACCGCAGAAAGCGCGGCATCTTTTCGTTCGTGATAAACACCGCGGAAAGTATCAATCTGTTTTTTCCAATCGGAATGTGCGAGATACTCGCTAATCATCATTTGTGTGAATGACGATGGACAAAGTAGCGCAGACTCTTGAGCCAAAACCATCTTGTCGCGAATTGCCGGGGGAGCAAGCACATAACCAACGCGGAAACCAGGTGCCAAAATTTTCGAGAACGAACCGAGATAAACCACGCCTTCTTCTTCGACCGCACGAAGTGCATCAGGCACTGGCTTGTCGAAATACAAAAGTCCATACGGATTGTCTTCGATAATCAAAATGTGCTCGCGTTTACAAATTTCTAAAATCTTTGGTCGACGCTCTGCGGAAAGAGTCACGCCCGACGGGTTCGCAAAGTTTGGCACCAAATACAAAAACTTAATTTTCTTGCCGCGTTTTTTAAGCTGATCGATCGACTCTTGCTAGGCTTCCGGGCTCATGCCGTCGTTGTCGGTATAAACGTGTTCGATGTGCGCTTCGTAGTGTCTAAAAATTCCAATTGCACCGACGTAGCTTGGGCCTTCGGCTAAAACCACATCGCCTTCATCCAAGAACAAACCGGAAAGCATGTCGAGACCATGCTGACTGCCGGTGGTGATCACGATGTCTTCGACCGAAGACTGAATTCCTTCGAGTGCCATAAGTTCACGAATTTGATCGCGCAAAGTTAAATCACCTTGGCCGCCACCATATTGAATTGCAAGATTTCCGCGCGAAGCCATCATGTCTTCGTACGATTTGGCTAGCAATTCTTTTGGCAGCGCGGAAACGTAAGGCATACCGCCGGCAAGTGAAACAACTTCTGGTCGGGAAACTACAGAGAAGAGCGCGCGAACTTCGGAGACTGCAAGAGTTTCGGCGCGCGCGGCGTAGGAATCCAACCAGTGGTCGAGATTATTTCCTTGATTGCCGCCATTACCCATTGGAATAGTTTAGTTAACGGCTGTCGCCGCAGTTACGCGTGGGTAAAGCGAGAGTGATTCGAGCGATGCTCGCGAGTAACGCGAGAAAAATTAGTTCAAAAATTCGGCGAGGTCGTTTACCAACATTTGCTTTGGCTTCGCACCGACGATGGCCTTAACCACTTGTCCGCCTTTGAAGACGTGCATTGCTGGAATACCGGTGATGCCATATTGCTGAGCAAGTGCTGGCTCGTGGTCAACATTTACCTTGACGATCTCGATCTTGCCCGCATACTCGGTGGCAATCTGGTCGAGAATCGGGGATACCTGACGGCACGGACCACACCACTCGGCCCAGAAATCAACTAGAACCGGAGTCGCGCTCGAAAGCACATCGGCTTGAAAGCTAGCGGTGGTTACGTCTTTTGCCATTTGATACCCCTTGTTTGTCGTCGAACTAAATCTAATGCTGCTTTAGTGATTGGTCAGGTAATGCTCGGCATCGAGTGCCGCGACACAACCAGAACCAGCCGCGGTAATCGCCTGACGATAGGTCGGGTCGATCACGTCACCGGCGGCGAATACTCCCGGCAGGCTGGTCTTCGAACTGCGACCTTCGACCTGGATGAATTTCTCTGGTGTTAGTTCGATTTGATTCTCAACCAACCAAACCCTCGGATCATTTCCGACGGCGATAAATAAGCCATCGATGGCCAAGTCTTTAGTGCTGCCGTCGACGGTGTTGCGCAAGCTAACTCCTTCTAGCTTGACCTCGCCCTTGAGCTCGGCAACCTCTGAGTTCCAGATCACTTCGATCTTTGGGTTGTTAAGCGCACGCTCTTGCATGATCTTCGAAGCCTTGAAGCTGTCGCGGCGGTGAATCAAGTAAACCTTTGAAGCAAAACGAGTCAAGAAATTCGCTTCTTCCATGGCTGAGTCGCCACCACCAACCACGGCGATCTCTTTTTCTCTAAAGAAGAAACCATCGCAGGTTGCACACCACGAAACCCCGTGGCCAGAAAGTTCTTTTTCACGAGGCAATCCAAGTTCGCGATATGCGGCACCGGTAGCCAGAATCACGGTCTTGGTTTCGAAAGTTTCACCCAAGCCGGTCTTAACAATCTTTATGTCGCCTTTAAGGTCGACCTCTACTACGTCGTCAAGCAAAATTTCGGTGCCAAATTTTTCTGCCTGCGCTTGAAAGTTCGCCATCAAATCCGGGCCCATCATTCCGTCAGGAAATCCTGGATAGTTTTCGACTTCGGTGGTGTTCATCAGCTCGCCACCGGCTTCGACCGAAGATGCAATCAGCAGCGGCTTCAAACCAGCTCGCGCGGTATAGATTCCGGCGGTGTAGCCGGCTGGCCCCGAACCAATGATTATGACGTCGCGCATTTAAATTTTCTCCTTGGGATTGCTAGCCAATTTTATCGGCGCAGTATTCCCTTGAGCCCCGAGATTGCCGTGTCTATTTCAGAAACTTTTAGCAAACGCAAACAAATCGCATAAACACCAAACATCACGAAGCCAAGGCCGAAAATAGTGATTGTTGAAGAGGCCACTTTGGCTAACACGAATGAGTTCGCACTGATGCCGCCGAGTATCTCGAGCCCCGCGTAACCCACGCCTCCGGCAACCAGCGCCGAAATCACATATTGCAAAAGCGCCTGGGCAATTTTTTGATCAGCCAAACTTCCGATGCGTTTGCCAAGCAAACTGAACGCAATAATTGCTTGCACCATAAGCGTGAAACTGGTGAGCGCTGCAAGCGCAACCACCAACCAAACTTTTGGAACAAAAAAGAAAATCGCGAGCGAACCGCACATATGCAAAGTTATTTGCACCAGAGTGAAATAAAACGGAGTGCGAGTATTTTCAAGCGCATAGAACGCGCGTTGAATCATGTAAACGAAACTGAACGGCAGAAGCCCAAGCATTTGCGCGATCAAAACATTGCCGAGAGAAATGGTTGCATCGAACTCACCAATAAACACGCGCGACATCGGATAGGCGAGCACGCTCATGGCAACCGAAAAGAAAATCGCAAACAGAGAGATAGCACGCAGCCCGGCTCCGAAATCTGCACGCATTAAATCAAGACGATTTTCATGCGCGTGCTTAGTCATCTTGGTGAAGTACGCGGTCGAAATTGAAACGGTAACCACCGAGTGCGGCACCATAAAAATCAACCAAGCCACACCAGCCGCAGCCACCGATGCAATTGCCGGGTTGGCTGCACGCGCACTAATTGCACTCGATGCAACGAAAGTTTGAATTACTCCACCAACCTGAGTGACAATCACCATGCCCAGAGACCAGGCGGCGGCACGCAAAGCTGGGCGCAAACCGAATCCGCGCCATTTGAAATTTAGGTGGAATTTAATCTTCGCCTTATTCCAGGCAACAAAAAGAATCAGCGCTTGTGCTGCAACACCTAGGGTCGCGGTGCCGGCGAGCACGACAATTTTGTCGTTCGTCCAACCAGTGAGCCCATTAAGGCCAGCTGGGTCGGCA
>JBJTNR010000150.1:0-5081 GCA_046074145.1 Rhodoluna sp. | reverse complement strand
GGTAGCACGATCATCGGAAATGCCGCAACCGATTTAAATGACGCAACGCAGAAATTAAAAATAACTCCCGCCAACATCGCCGAGGCGATTGGTTTAGGAATTGAAGAAACTAGCCGACCGAGCGTTGGCCAAAGTCCGGTTAATAGCAACAAGAGGCCTGACACTAAAAATGCGCCGACCGCGGTGGAAAATGGAATTCCTAAAGTGCCAGAAGAAATTAACAGGGCTGCGCCTGGGGTGCTCCACACCACGCTTACCGGCATGCGGAATTTATGACTTAGCAAGATGGAAAGTAAGCCAAATAAAACAGTGCTGGCAACTATCGCTGATGTGGTTTGAGATTTGGTGGCACCAAGACCAGAAAATGCTGATAGTGCGATTCCTAGCGATGCTGCCGTGCCAGTAATTGATGCAACAGTGCCCGCCAAAAATGGTGCACGATGATCTGCAAAATCAATTACGCGAGAGCGCGAAGACATTTACTATTAGGCCGACTTTTCTTGTCGTGAAGTCTTGAACGGAACTAACTGGGCTTCTTTTTCTCCAGTCACAACTGCCTTGGTGATTTTCACGGTTCCCTGAATTTCGCTGCCTGGAATTTCAAACATGATTGGACCGAGAATTTCTTCCATGATTGCACGCAAGCCGCGAGCACCCGTTTCGCGCTTTACAGCTTCGTCGGCGATTGATTCGAGGGCTTCTTTGTCGAAGGCAAGTTCGAATCCATCGAGTTCAAACATTCGTTGGTATTGCTTAACCAATGCGTTCTTTGGTTCGGTCAAAATCTGCATCAACGCCGATCGGTCGAGCGGAGTCACGGTTGCGATTACTGGCAGGCGGCCGATGAATTCTGGGATCAAACCAAACTTGCGCAAGTCTTCAGGCTGCACTTCGTTGAAAATTTCGATGTCATCGTGTTTACCCGAAATTGGTGAACCGAAACCGATTCCCTTCTTTCCGGCACGTTGCGAAATGATCTCTTCGAGTCCGGCAAACGCACCGGCGACAATGAACAAGACGTTGGTGGTGTCAATCTGAATGAATTCCTGTTGCGGGTGCTTGCGACCGCCCTGTGGTGGAACCGACGCGACGGTTCCCTCGAGAATCTTTAGCAGAGCCTGCTGCACTCCTTCGCCCGATACGTCTCGAGTGATTGATGGGTTCTCGGCTTTGCGGGAAATTTTGTCGATCTCATCGATGTAAATGATTCCCGATTCGGCGCGCTTTACGTCAAAGTCAGCTGCCTGCAAAAGCTTTAGCAAAATATTTTCAACATCTTCGCCAACGTATCCCGCTTCGGTAAGCGCTGTGGCATCGGCAACGGCAAATGGCACGTTCAAACGTTTTGCCAACGTCTGAGCCAGATACGTTTTTCCGCAACCGGTTGGCCCGATCATCAAAATGTTTGATTTCGCAATTTCGATTGAATCGTGTTCTTTCCCTGCCGCGGTAAGGGTGCCGCGTGAACGCAGACGCTTGTAGTGGTTGTAAACCGCAACGGCCAATGCTTTTTTCGCAGGGTCTTGACCGATTACATATTCGTCAAGGAAGCCTTTGATTTCGCGAGGCTTGGGCAGGTCAATTTCTTCTACAGATTTAGCAACCGATTCGCCAAGTTCTTCTTCGATGATCTCGTTGCAAAGTTCAATGCACTCGTCGCAAATGTAAACGCCCGGGCCAGCAATTAGCTTTCGAACTTGCTTCTGGCTCTTTCCGCAGAAAGAACACTTGAGCAGGTCGCCAGATTCCCCGAGCTTAGTCATGTAAAAACTTTATGCCCAGATAAGGCAAAAGCGGATGAGCAACGCCCACCCGCTTTGCTAAACCTAAGAATTAGGCGTTCTTGCGAGAACTTAGAACCTGATCAATCAGACCGTACTCGAGAGCCTCGGGGGCGGTCAAAATCTTGTCGCGGTCAATATCCTTGTTGACCTCGGCCTGTGACTTGTTCGAGTGCTTAGCCAAAGTAACTTCTAGCCACTCGCGCAGGCGAAGAATTTCTTTGGCTTGAATCTCGATGTCAGATGCCTGACCTCGGCCAGCGTCGCCGGTCGAAGGTTGGTGAATCAACACTCGTGCGTTTGGAAGAGCCAGTCGCTTACCAGGAGCCCCGGCTGCGAGCAGAACCGCAGCTGCCGAGGCAGCCTGACCCAAACAAACTGTCTGAATTTGTGGGCGAATATATTGCATTGTGTCGTAAATTGCAGTCATGGCCGTAAACGAACCACCAGGTGAATTGATGTACATGGTGATGTCGCGATCTGGGTCTTGTGATTCCAAAACCAACAACTGAGCCATGATGTCATCGGCCGATGCGTCGTCTACCTGAACACCGAGAAAGACAATGCGGTCTTCGAAAAGTTTGTTGTATGGGTCTTGACGTTTGAATCCGTAAGAAGTGCGCTCTTCAAATGTTGGAAGAATGTAGCGGGATTCTGGGCTCTGGAAAATATTTGAATTAGTCATGATTTCCCTAGTTGCTTCCTACGCCAGTGGCGCTAGCTGCGTATTTTTGAATGTGATCGATGAATCCATATTCCAAAGCTTCTTCAGCACTAAACCAACGGTCGCGATCGCCGTCTTGCATGATTTGCTCAACGCTCTTGCCGGTTTGTTCTGCTGTGATGCTGGCAAGCTGGCGCTTCATCGACATGATTAGTTCGGCTTGAGTTTGAATATCAGATGCTGTTCCACCGAAACCACCGTGAGGCTGGTGTAGCAAAACTCTTGTGTTTGGCGTTGCGTAACGCTTGCCCTTGGTGCCCGATGAAAGCAAGAACTGCCCCATCGATGCGCACATTCCTATTCCGACGGTAACGATGTCATTCGGAACATATTGCATGGTGTCGTAAATTGCCATTCCGGCAGTGATTGAACCACCCGGTGAATTTATATAGAGGTAAATATCTTTTTGCGAGTCTTCGGCGGCAAGAAGCAAAATCTTGGCGCAAATTTCGTTCGCCATATCATCGCGAACTTCTGTTCCTAGCCAAATGATGCGGTCTTTAAGCAGGCGCTCGAAAGTGCTACTCGGACCCTTTGGTTGATCTGCCATCGAATGACTCCTAAATTCTTTGGTTGCTTGTCAAAGATAACTGCAACCCAGTCAAAAACCTTGCAGTGTTCGCCTCAGGCAAAAACCCCGCCGTTGGGCGGGGTTTTTGTAAAGCTGGGTCCGGTATTAGTGATTATGTCCGGCGTGGTCGTCCACTTCGTGGTCAGACTTGGTGAATTCTGCAAGGTCGACATCCTTGCCGCTCTTGTCTTTAACCTTTGTGGCTTCAAGCACGATAGAAAGCGCCTTACGTCGAGCAACCTCTGCTACGAACATTGGCACCTGACCCTGTTCGCTAACAACTTTGATGAAGTCGTTTGGGCTCATGCCGTACTGCTGCGAACTCTGAACTAAATATTGAATAAGTTCTGGTTCTTCGACCTTTAATTCTTCTTTTTCGGCGATTGCATCGAGCAACATTTGCACCTTGAAAGAGCGAGTGCTCTGTTCCAAAACTTCGGCGCGGTGCTTGTCATCTTCAAGACGACCTTCACCTTCGAGATGGCGTTGAACATCAGCCTCAACTAATTCATCAGAAACTGGAACCTTAATAAGTTCTAGCAACTGGTCGGTTAGCAGGTCACGTGCCTGAATGCCCTGAGTGTAATTCTTGGCGCGCCCGATCTGCTTTTCGAGATCGGTCTTAAGTTCTGCTAGTGTGTCGAACTCGCTTGCTAATTGAGCAAACTTGTCGTCTGCTGCCGGAAGTTCACGTTCCTTGACCGCGGTCAAAGTAACCGAAATTTCTGCATCTTGACCAGCCTTGTCGCCGCCCACCAGCTTCGATTTAAATGTGGTTGACTCACCTGCGGTCAAAGTGTCTAGTGCTTCGTCGATTCCATCAAGCAAGTTGCCCGAACCAATTTCGTAAGAAATGTTTTGTGCCTCATCGATGGTTTTGCCGTCAATGGTTGCGATTAGGTCAATAGTCGTGAAGTCACCCTTTTTAGCCGGGCGATCTACGGTCTTTAGGGTACCGAAACGAGCGCGAAGTGCGTCGAGCTCTTGCTCCACTTCTTTGGCGTCTACTTGGATGTCATCGACGACAACCTTTAGGCCCTTGTATTCCTTTAGGTCTAGCTCAGGACGAACTTCGACTTCGATTTCAACGATTAGGTTGCCTTCGAAGGTTTTTTCATCCGGGCTTTGCTTTACATCTGCAGCCGGAGAACCGAGTGGTCTCAACTTTGTTTCTTCTAACGCCTGGCGATAAACCATGTCTAGGCCATCGTTGATTGCGTGAGCCAAAATTGCCGGGCGACCTACGCGCTGATCTAGAATCGCGGTTGGAATTTTTCCCTTACGGAAACCAGGAATGTTTACTGTTTCGGCAATGTGTTCATAAGCGTGATCTATGCTCGGGCGAAATTCCGCTGGCGTAACTTCGATTGTGATTTTCGCTCGAGTTGGTTTGATTCGATCAACAGCAGTTTTCAAGGTTCATCTCCCGAAAAGGGCTCGCCTTTCAATTGAAAGACGAGTCAGTTTTTGTTTTAAAAAATTTGGTCGGGGTGACAGGACTCGAACCTGCGATATCCTGCTCCCAAAGCAGGCGCGCTAGCCACTACGCTACACCCCGGTTGGTTTTACAACCTGGGCAAGTCTATCCCATAGAATGGTGAAGTTGAAACGCGGGCGTAGCTCAATGGTAGAGCCTCAGTCTTCCAAACTGATGGTGCGAGTTCGATTCTCGTCGCCCGCTCTGTTGACATTCAGGGCACCAATAAAGTTTTCGCCCAGCCAAAATTGAAAGCCTAATTTTTTTGCCGCAGACTCGGCACGGCAACGCCTCCCTTTTATATACAAAGTAGCGCTCGTCGAATTCCGGTGATTGATCGCGCACTTCTTCACGAGTAATCATCACGCCGCTTTTCACACCGTGCCCAAGCAAATAGACGGCGTCGCCCCATAGTTCACGAACTGTTTCTTGGCTCAAGGCTTCGCCCGGTTGCATGGGATCAATTCCAGCCCTAAATAGCAGTTCCGCTCGGTAAACATTGCCAATTCCGCTAACGACCGATTGATC
>JBJTNR010000149.1:0-9078 GCA_046074145.1 Rhodoluna sp. | reverse complement strand
GTTTTGGTGATCGAGCACAATCTCGATGTAATCAAATGCGCCGACTGGTTAATCGATTTAGGACCAGAGGGTGGATCTCGAGGTGGAAATGTTATTGCTACCGGCACTCCAGAACAAGTTGCCAAAAATTCTAAGAGCTTTACGGGCGCATTTCTGAAGGAAATTCTCGGCTAATGGCTACCTACCTCTCATTCAAACCTAAGCCGAGTGAGATTCCGATCGAGCCGGGCGTGTATCGATGGTTTGATCAAAACGGACGAGTGCTTTATGTCGGAAAAGCAAAGAATCTTCGATCTAGATTGAGTTCCTATTTTGCTCCTATAGAGTCACTGCCAGAACGAACACGTCGCATGGTGCAATTGGCGGTTGACGTCCAGTGGACAATCGTTCGTTCTGAGTTTGAAGCTCTCCAACTCGAATTCACTTGGATTAAGGAATTTAACCCTCCTTATAACGTCCAATTCCGTGACGACAAGTCGTACCCGTATTTAGCGATTTCTATCAACGAAGATTATCCGCGGGTCTTTGTGACAAGGAACCGCGAATTGAAAGGACTGAAATACTTTGGTCCTTACACGCAAGTGTGGGCGGTGCGGGAAACTCTTGACGCTTTACTGAAGGTGTACCAGATTCGATCTTGCACTAAAGGCGTGTTTGAAAATGCCAAAAGAAACAATAGGCCTTGTTTGCTGGGAGATATAGGGAAGTGCTCTGCACCTTGCGTTGGACGAACCACTCAAACAGAGCATCTAGCTAGCGCTAAGCAATTCATTGATTTCATGTCGGGCAGCGATATTTCTTATATCAAGAACCTTCGGCAACGAATGATGGATGCGTCAAAACGTGAACAATATGAACTTGCGGGCAGGCTAAGAGATGATATCGACGCCCTCGAAACAGTTTTAGAAAAGAGTACTGTCGTGTTCACCGACGATACTGATGCTGATGTCTTTGGGATTGCCGACGAGGAATTGGCCGCTGCAGTAACCATGTTTCGCGTGCGCGGCGGTCGCATTCGTGGTTCACAGGGGTGGGTGATAGACAAAGAATTAGAGCGCGACGGCAAAGAATTAATCGAATACGTCCTTCAAAACGTCTATGACCCGACAGACCCAACCTTGGCACTTGATGTTCCAAAGGAGGTATTAATCCCATACGAGCCCGATGAAGTCTTGTCGAAATGGCTTGAATCGATAAGAGGATCGAAAGTTGAACTTCGTGTAGCTAAGCGCGGTGACAAAGCCACCCTTTGTGAAACAGCTACTACCAACGCCAAGCACTCATTAGCGCTTTATAAAACTCGAAGAGTTTCGGATTTTACTTCGCGGGCAGATGCGCTTTCGGCTCTTCAGAAAGACTTAGACCTGGAATCGGCCCCGCTCAGAATTGAATGTTTCGACATTTCACACCTAAGCGGTACGGACATCGTTGGTTCTATGGTTGTCTTTGAAGACGGCTTGCCTAAGAAAAGTCAGTATAGAAAATTCGCCATAGAAAATAGTGCCGATGATACCGATTCGATCTATCAGGTTCTCACTCGTCGTCTCAACTACCTTAAGAATGTTGAACCAACAGAGGAGGCAAATAAATTCTCATATCGCCCCTCGCTGATTATCGTCGACGGAGGCGCACCGCAAGTTAATGCGGCGCAGCGTGCGATAAATGATTCGGGAGTTAGTGGACTAACCGTGATTGGACTGGCTAAAAGGCTTGAGGAGATTTGGCTGCCTTATCAGGATTTTCCGCTTGTGCTACCTAGGGCAACGGATCAAATGTTCCTTCTGCAAAAAATGCGAGACGAAGCTCACCGATTCGCAATTAGTTACCAGCGCAGCAAACGTTCCAAGACAATTTCTTCGTCCTTGCTCGACATTCCCGGGCTTGGAGAAAAACGTGCGAGTGCCCTCCTCAAACGCTTTGGATCGCTCAAGCGACTATCAGCGGCCAGTCAAGCCGAAATTGCCGAAACAGCAGGTATTGGCTTGGTATTAGCCCAAGAAATATTGACCAGGCTATCCATGAAATAAGCCGCATATTTCGACCTTTCGGCGTGTCGCGTACGGCTAGAATGCTTGAATCCGCGTCAAATGGCGCAACACGCCGTAGTGAGAAATAGGGGGCTCGTTTGAACGCCGATAAGCGCCACGAACTGCTCATTGTCACCGGTATGTCTGGAGCCGGTCGCTCTACGGTTGGAAATGCACTCGAAGACCTCGGCTGGTATGTGGTTGATAATCTACCCCCACAGATGCTTGGTCCGATTGCCGATCTCTTTACCTTGGCCAAGAATCCGCTTCCTAGGCTTGCGGTAGTTATCGACGTGCGCGGTGGCGAATTCTTTAACGAACTGCAGGAAAACCTAAATAGTTTGCGCAGTAGAAACATCAACCTAAGATTGCTGTTTTTAGAAGCGACGGATAACGCTTTAGTCAAAAGATTCGAATCAGTTATGCGACCACATCCACTGCAAGGCACCGGCACAATTCTCGACGGCATAGCCGCCGAAAGAAATCGCTTATTAAGTTTGCGTGAATCAGCAGATGTAATCATTGATACTTCCGAACTAAATGTCCATCAGTTGTCAAACAAAATTGCCGATGGTTTTTCTCTTGAGCAAACGGGCAAGTTGCAAATTAACGTTATGTCGTTCGGTTTCAAATATGGCATTCCCTCCGATGCTGACATGGTTGCCGATGCCAGATTTTTACCGAATCCCTTTTGGCAAGAGAGTCTGCGCCCCTTCACCGGCGAAGATGAACCGGTCAGCGATTTCGTTTTGAACCAAGAAGGCGCAAACGATTTTATTCAAAATTTCGTAGCTGCTTTAAAACCAGTATTGGCGGGGTACTTAACCGAAAATAAAAGATACGCAACCATTGCAATTGGTTGCACCGGGGGCAAGCATCGTTCGGTTGCCATTAGCCGCAAAATAGCGGATGAGCTAGGCAAATTGACCGATGTTTCGATAAGTCTCAAGCACCGCGACTTGGGCAAGGAGTAGCAATGGCTTTAACAGCCGATTTAAAAGATGAACTAGCTAGACTCGACATTTCTAAAAATGCCGTTAGGGTAGCCGAGCTTTCCACCATTTTGAGATTTTCAGGTGGTCTGCATTTGATTTCGGGAAAAGTTGCCATCGAGGTTGAATTAGACACCGCACAAATCGCTCGTAGGGTACGACGAGATCTTTCTGAACTGTTCGGAGTAGATTCAGAACTTGCGGTGATTTCAGCCACTGGAATTAGAAAAAGCAGTAGATATCAAATTCGAGTAATTAAGCAGGGGGATATTCTTGCCCGTCAAACCGGATTACTTGACCAGCGCGGTAGGCCGGTACGTGGTCTACCGGCGAATTTAGTTTCTGGCTCGATTCCAGAAGCTCAGGCAGTGTGGCGCGGGGCCTTTCTCGCTCACGGTTCGCTAACCGACCCGGGTAGATCTGCTGCACTTGAAGTTACTGCACCGGGAAATGAAGCAGCAATGGCGCTGGTTGGTATCGCTCGTCGTCTTGGTGTGAACGCCAAAGCTAGGGAAGTCCGCGGTGTGTACCGGGTGGTTGTTCGAGAAGGCGAAGCTATCGCAACTATGTTGACACAAATGGGAGCCCACACTCAGGTGTTGCGCTGGGAAGAAATGCGACTACGACGCGAAGTTCGCGCAACTGCGAATAGGCTTGCAAATTTCGACGATGCGAATCTGCGCAGATCCGCTCAAGCGGCCGTTGCGGCCGGTGCACGAGTTGAACGCGCGCTTGAGATTTTGGGCGACGATATACCCGACCATTTAAAATACGCCGGAGTTTTACGTTTGGAACACAAACAGGCGAGCTTGGATGAACTCGGTCATCTCGCGGATCCGACAATGACGAAAGACGCAATAGCTGGACGCATCCGTCGATTGCTCGCAATGGCAGATAAACGTGCCGAAGAACTTGGAATTCCGGCTACCGATGCCTTTTTACCCGAAGACATCGATGATTAAAAGCATGATGATTAAAAACTTTTAGATTTGAAGTTAGTCTTGAAACATCACTAAGGAGCAAAAAATGAGCAAATATGCGTTGCCGGAACTTAACTACCAATATTCAGCCCTTGAGCCGAGTATCTCTGCTCGAATTATGGAATTGCACCATTCAAAACATCACGCGGCATACGTAGCCGGAATCAATACCGCGCTAGATCAGCTTGAAGAAGCTCGTGCAAAAAATGACTTCACTTGGGTCAATAAATTGCAAAAGGATCTAGCTTTCCATCTAGGCGGTCACATCAATCATTCAATTTTTTGGAAGAACTTAGCCCCAGCAAACACCGATCGCCCGGAAGGTGAATTAGGGGCGGCAATCAACGAATTTTTTGGTTCATTCGAAGCGTTTCAGGCTCACTTCAATGCCGCCGCTATGGGCATCCAAGGTTCAGGTTGGGCATTTCTTGCTTGGGATGCATTGGGCAAGCGCTTGATCATTGAACAGCTATACGACCAGCAGGGCAATGTGGTGCCGACATCTGTGCCGTTATTGATGTTGGACATGTGGGAACACGCCTTTTACTTGGATTATCAAAACGTCAAGGGTGATTACGTGAAGGCATTCTGGAACATCATTAATTGGGCTGATATTCAGGCTCGTTTTGAGGCGGCTCGCAATGGAACTAAGGGTCTACTGCTAGTCTGATACAGGCTTAAAAACTCGGTCTTTGTAAGGCCGTCCCATAACCACCCAAAGGCGCGTGGAAAGCTTCAAACCCCCTAGAAACGCGCCATAATGGCGCCTTGACTCCTTGGAGAACCTATTGGCTACTCGTGTTGGCATTAATGGCTTTGGTCGTATCGGCCGCAATTTTCTTCGTGCAGCGTTAGCAAAGGGCACAGACCTTGAAATCGTCGCTGTAAATGACCTAAGCGACCCAGCTTCACTGGCACATCTTCTGAAATATGACTCGATTACCGGGCGACTTCCACAGGAAGTTTCGGTCGATGGTCAAAACATCATCGTTGGGGGACAAGTTATCCGTGTTCTTGCAGAGCGCGATCCGGCGAATCTTGGCTGGGGAAACCTAGGCGTTGACATCGTCATCGAATCAACCGGTCGATTTACTGATGCTGAGGCTGCCAAGGCTCACATCAAGGCAGGAGCTAAGAAAGTTCTAATTTCGGCTCCGGCAACTGGCGAAGATGGAACTTTCGTGCTCGGAGTAAACGCTGATCTTTATGACAACGAGGAGCACCACATCATCTCAAATGCATCATGTACAACCAACTGTTTAGCTCCGTTTGCCAAAGTTTTTAATGACAAGTTCGGTATCGAGAATGGCTTGATGACAACCGTTCACGCATACACGGCTGACCAAAACTTGCAGGATGGCCCGCATGGAGACCTTCGTCGCGCCCGTGCCGCGGCAATTAACATCGTGCCTTCATCAACCGGTGCAGCCAAAGCAATCGGTCTAGTCTTGCCTGAATTGAAAGGCAAGCTCGATGGATACGCGCTTCGTGTTCCAGTACCAACCGGTTCGATTACCGACTTAACTCTCGTGGCAAAGCGCGAAGTTACCGTTGATGAAATTAAGCAAGCCTACAAAGAGGCGGCTGCCAGTGGACCGATGAAGGGGATTCTTCAATACACCGAGGACCCTATCGTTTCGAGCGACATTGTCACTAACCCGCATTCATCGATTGTTGATGCTGGACTCATCAAAGTGATCGGTAAAACCGTGAAAATTAGCTCATGGTATGACAACGAGTGGGGCTACTCTAACCGCTTGGTTGAACTTACCGAACTTGTTGCTTCCAAGCTTAAGTAATCGACAAGTTAAGAATGCGTACAATTGCGAGTTTGCCGAGCCTTTCTGGTAAGCGCGTAATCATTCGATGTGATTTCAATGTTCCATTAGATGGTGCAACAATCACCGATGATGGTCGCATCGTGGCGTCTTTGCCGACAATCAAATATCTGATTGAGGCTGGCGCGAAAGTCATAGTGATTTCGCATCTCGGTCGGCCAGAGGGTGCCCCTGACCTGAAATATTCGTTGGCACCAGCTGCTGTACGACTCGGTGAATTACTCAAGCAAGAGGTATTTTTCGCAACAGACACAATCGGCAGCGAAGCGACTGGCTCGACTAAGGCCTTGGAGCCTGGCGGTGTAGTGGTGCTTGAGAATCTCCGTTTCAATGCTGGTGAAGCCAGCAAAGACGAGGCTGAGCGCCAAACCTTTGCCGAAAAACTGGCAACCTTTGGTGATTTTTTCATAAGCGATGGTTTTGGAGTAGTTCATCGCAAACAAGCTTCGGTGTACGAATTGGCTAAATTGCTGCCGAGTGCGGCAGGTTTCTTAATCGAAAAAGAATTAGAAGTGCTTACGCGCCTAACCAAGACTCCCGAGCGTCCTTATTCGGTGGTGCTTGGTGGGTCAAAGGTTTCCGACAAACTTGGCGTAATTGATCACCTATTGCCAAACGTGAATCAACTTCTTATCGGTGGCGGAATGGTATTTACCTTCCTTGCCGCTCTTGGTCATAAAGTAGGCGCTTCGCTTCTTGAATCCGATCAGATCGAAACGTGTAAACGCTACCTTGAGCAAGCGAATGAACTTGGCGTCGAAGTACTCTTACCGACGGACATCGTTGTTGCTGACAAGTTCTCGGCAGATGCAAATACTGAAGTAGTTGCGGCAGATTCAATCGAATCATCTAGTTTTGGCACTGGCTCAATTGGCTTGGACATTGGCCCTGTTTCGGCCGATAATTTTGCCAAATCTATCACGAGTTCGAAAACTGTTTTTTGGAATGGGCCGATGGGTGTTTTTGAGTTTGAAAAATTTGCGAATGGCACCCGCAGCGTCGCGCAAGCATTAACTCGGGTCTCAGGTTTGAGTGTTGTCGGCGGCGGAGATTCTGCCGCAGCTGTAAGAAATTTGGGTTTTGCAGATAACCAATTCGGGCACATTTCAACCGGAGGTGGTGCCAGCCTTGAGTTCCTCGAAGGTAAAACACTTCCAGGCATCGAAGTTTTGAATTAATCATTGAAAAGAGAATGTAAATGGCTGATCGTATACCGCTAATTGCTGGTAACTGGAAAATGAATTTGGACCACCAACAAGCAATTGCTTTGGTACAAAAACTTGCCTGGACCTTGAAAGACGCCAACCACGATTACAAAAATTGTGAAGTTGTGGTCTTTCCTCCTTTTACCGACATTCGAAGTGTGCAAACTCTGATTGATGCCGACAAGCTGGAAATCGGACTTGGTGCACAAGATCTCTCCAGGTTTGATTCCGGCGCGTACACCGGTGAAGTTTCGGGGGCGTTCTTGAAAAAACTTGATGTTAAATATGTTCTGATTGGCCACAGTGAGCGTCGTTCGAATCACGGCGAAGGAGACGATGTGATTCAATCGAAGACCGCTGCTGCGTTCAGGGCAGGGCTCGTACCAATAATCTGCGTTGGTGAAACCCTCGAAGAATTGGAATCTGAAGGAGCCAGTGCGGTGCCTGTGCGACAAACCTTAGCGGCTCTAAATGGGCACGATAAATTGGGCGATTTCGTGATTGCCTATGAGCCAGTGTGGGCAATTGGAACGGGCAAAGTTGCATCTCCTGAAGAAGCGGCTTCGGTCTGTTCGAAAATCCGTGAAGCCATCGCAAACGAATTTGGAGCCGAATTGGCAGCGGACACCCGAATACTCTATGGAGGTTCGGTGAAAGCGAATAATGTGGCTGGTTTCCTAAGAAGCACTGAAGTTGATGGTGTTTTGGTTGGCGGAGCTAGCCTTGATGCCGACGAGTTCAGTGGAATCGCTCGATTCCAGAAGCACATCGCCTTATAATTTCGTAGAAACCAATTTTTTAAAGGATCCCCATGGCCGCGCTACAGATAGCCCTATATGTGCTTTTGGCAATTACCAGCCTCTTGCTAACCCTGCTAATTTTGCTCCACAAGGGACGCGGTGGTGGCCTTTCAGACATGTTCGGTGGCGGTGTTTCAACCACAATGGCATCGTCTGGTGTCGCCGAACGAAACCTAAACCGAATTACCATCATCCTTGGTGTTGTTTGGGTTGTTGTAATCATCACCCTAGGCTTGTTCACTCGCTTCAACCTAGTGGCGTAATCGGAGTTTATTCATGAGTACCGGGGGAGCTGCGATACGAGGTTCACGCGTTGGCGCTGGACCGATGGGCGAGCAAGACCGTGGCTTTAAAGCTGAACGAATCACCGTAAGTTATTACTGTTCGAATGGCCACGAATACAGTCCACAATTCGCCGCCAATGTTGATAAAGCGGAAATTCCGGATGAGATCGATTGCCCAAGTTGCGGTTTACCGGCCGGAAAAGATAAAAACAACCCGCCTATTATTGCCAAACATGAGCCATACAAAACACATCTTGCTTATGTCAAGGAGCGACGCACTGAAACTGAAGCCAAAGAGCTTCTATCAGAAGCTGTAAACGCTGTTCGTGAACGTCGCACTCGTTTGGCTGAACAAGCAAAACAGGCGGCGAAAGATGCAGCCAAAGCCGCAACTCGTGCAGCGAAAGTAGCCGCCGCAAAACCAGTCGTTAAGGCAGCCGTGCCGGCAGCCAAACCTGTAGCTAAAACTGCTGCAAAGCCTGCTGCAAAATCGGCAGCTAAATCGACAGTTAAGACAAGCAAGGTTGCTAAACCGGTTGCAAAACCGGTTGCGAAAAAGATTTCTGCAAAAAATGTAAAGCCGGCGGCTAAGTCGTCTGCTAAATCGACAGTTAAGTCGACTGCTAAGACAACCAAAGCTGCCAAACCGGTTGCGAAATCGGCAACTAAGAAGCCAGCTGCCAAACCTGTTACTAAAACTGCGGCTAAGAAGAAATAGTTTTTAGCAACCGAATACTTTGGTTGCAGCCGTCGAATCTAGATACCATTTCGTTTCGATTTTTCCGCGCACTCTGCCAATCGGCAAACTAGACGGATCGTCTCCAAACGCGACCGCTACTGCGTCCTGTTTATCCGCGCCAGCCACGATGATCCAAACTCGATCAGCGGAATTGACAACTTCATAGGTGAAGCTAAGTCGAAATTTGGGTGGCTTCGGAGAATCGTGTTCGGC
>JBJTNR010000148.1:0-11913 GCA_046074145.1 Rhodoluna sp. | reverse complement strand
ACGGCCATCTTCGGGCAAAAATTCGCTAGGGATTTTGATGTCAGGCATGCATTCAGTTTACTTTGGCACCTAAGCGGTATCCTTGAGCAAATGAGCCACGATTTGATCGACACCACCGAGATGTATCTTCGGACGATCCTCGAACTTGAAGAAGAGGGTCAAGTTCCGATGCGTGCTCGAATTGCCGAACGACTAAATCAATCTGGCCCTACCGTTTCTCAAACAGTCGCGCGCATGGAACGCGACGGCTTAGTTGTCGTATCTGGCGATCGCCATCTCGAGCTCACTCAGACCGGCCGCCACGAAGCAATCGCTGTGATGCGAAAGCATCGTTTAGCCGAGCGTCTGCTGGCCGACGTTATCGGCCTCGAATGGGAGTTTGTCCATGAAGAGGCTTGCCGCTGGGAGCACGTTATGAGCGAGCAGGTCGAACGCAAGATTTTGAAACTTATCCAAAACCCAGATGTCTCGCCATACGGAAATCCGATTCCAGGGCTAGATGAGTTGGGGCACGGGGGCAATTCCTCCTTTAAAGAAGGAGTGGTTTCGATAGCCGACCTGCCAGGTGCCATTGCCAACCAGAGCACATTTATATTGCGCCGAATCGGGGAGCCGCTGCAGGTAGATACCGAACTACTGAGCCAGTTGGCAGCCCTAGGCATCAAGACGGGCAGCAAAATAAGCCTCGAATTCAGCCCTCAGGCGGTGCTCGTTAGCCCAGCCGGCAAGGCCGAAGGCCTAAAACTCGACCTGGAATTGGCCATGCACCTCTTTGTCGAGGCCTAAATCCCAGTAAATTAGAGGATTTCGCGCAAATGCGACTCAGCGTTACCATTCTGTGATAATTCAGGTGACTTTCAGTTGGAGGCAGGTAAACTTGACCAGTCGCCAACCGAAAACCGGAGGTTCTAGTTTTGGCAGATAAGCCCAAAGGCAGACACCGCGCAAACGTTGACATCAACGTTCTCGAATCATTCGAATTGCGCAGTCGCCGATCAATTCGCGAAGCCGAGCAAGCAAAGCTTTCTCGCAAAGAGCGTCGCCTAGCCAAAACTTTGGCAAAGCGCGATGCCAAGTTTTTTGCTACCCAGCCAGAAACTGCCGCGAAAGGCTCAAATTTCGTCGTTCCAGCTCAACGACACATTCCTTTTTATTCACGCCGTCCGGTTCGAAATGTCGTGACCATGACAGTGGCATCGGGATTGTTTGCCACTTTTGCTTTGCCGGCTTACGCCTTCAACCCAGATGTTGCAGCGATGTCGCGATTCACCACTACCAATGCCGAAGCACTCGCATCAGCCTCGGACACCCAGAACTTAACAGTTGCCGCAGTGAATAGCGTTTTGTTCGCTCGTGGTACCTATGAATCTGCCGACGCTGCCGAAATCGCTCGTCAAGAAACCTTAAATAAGTATCGAACTTATGAAGGCCCAACGGCAGCCGACTATTTGGATAACCCGCCATACAGCAAGCTCGATGGCGCGACCATCATGAAGGTTGCCGCAAAGTATGTCGGTACTCCTTATGTATTCGGTGGCGAGACTCCACGCGGATTCGACTGCTCGGGTTATGTAGCCTTTGTGTTTGCCCAGTTCGGTATCGCGATGCCGCACTCGGTGCACATCCAGGCTCGTATGGGAGTTCTGATTAAGCCAGAGGATGCCATGCCTGGTGACCTGGTCATCGTGAACGACATGAGCCACGACGGTATTTATGCTGGAAACGGAAACTTCTATCACGCTCCTCGCCCAGGTGACACAGTCAAGTTGGCACCAATTTTCACTAGCAACGTGCACTTCGTGCGTCTTGGCACCAAGTAAATCTTCACCAAATCTTCACAAAAACACGCCCGACTCCGGGTAGTTGGTTTTGACGTTAAGGCGTAATCTTTCACTAAGGAACTTGCCGCTAGTTGTGAAGGGGAAAGAAATGACCCAGACGTTCATGCCTGCCAAGCATGAAAGTCAGCCGCGCTCGATGGAGCCGTGTCAATTCGATCAACAACTTCAACAATTGAAGAGATAAACCTGCGCCGTCATTTTTGACGGCGCTTTTTTATTGCCCATTAATAGCAATCGGCGTTTAGTTTCGAAGACCGAAAGCCCACAATCCGTGTGGGCGGTTTCGAAAGGAAGAACTATGCGCACCTTGGTGCTGAATGCAGGATACGAACCGCTTGCGGTCGTCTCATTTAAACGAGCGCTGATTCTGGTGCTAAACCAGAAAGCAACCGTGTTGGCCGGAGCAGCCAATGTTAAAGTTCGAAGCGCCACCGATGAGTTCGATCTACCTTCGGTCATTTTGCTTTCTCGCTATGTGCGAATTCCCGGCTCACGGATGATTCCGGTTTCTCGACGCGGAGTGCTCCGTCGCGATAGCCACCGCTGTGCCTACTGCAACCGAGCAGCCAACACCATCGACCACGTACAGCCGAAATCTCGAGGTGGCAAAGATACCTGGGAAAATTTGGTTGCCTGCTGTCTGAAGTGCAATAACGCCAAGGGCGACAAGACGCTTCATGAAATGGGCTGGCAATTAAAGTTCACACCACGTATGCCGGCGGGATCGATTTGGATGGTTCGCGGAGCAGAGAGATTTGAACCCGAGTGGGATCCGTATCTCGCGATTGCCAAAGCCGCTTAACAATTCTGAGTGCCCCCGCGACAGCGTGCGAGCTGTTGCGCGTGTGCGAGTTACAGGTAGATACGTGCCCCCGATAGGAATCGAACCTACGCACAAGGTTTAGGAAACCTCTGCTCTATCCACTGAGCTACGGGGGCAAAAACTTTATTGCCTACTTCTCGAGGCTTAGCCAAATATAGCCGAGCCTCCATCGAGAATGATTCGGCAAAAGTTAGGCTTGGCAATATGGTGGAAATTTGGCGAAATTGGCGCGAAGAAATTCTCGCAATCGGCAAATCTAACCCACTTCTAAACTTTGAACCAAACACTTTTGGTCAAATTGATTTAGAACGCAGCCACCCAGGTGGCATCTCACAATTTATTGGCGGCGGCCAAACCTTGCTTTCCAATTTGGTTCGCGACCCATTGGCATTCTCTCGTGCCCTTTCTGCGGCTCGTCGCATCAAGACTAGAGCCGACCGAATTTCCGCAAACTTTGGTATTGAGACTCTTCACCTTGCCGGTGGGCTCGCCGACTTTAGGGCTGACGGGTTTGACCTCACGGTACCGATTTTGCTCTGGCCCGTGGCAATGGTTCGCAAAGCTGATGATTTTGAAATCTCAATTGCAGGAGCTCCGCGAGTAAACCCAGGGCTTATCGATTCACTCAAAGCCTCGTACGGTATTGCGCTAAATCAAGCGGAGCTACTTGCGCGTCAATCCGAGAGCTCGGATCTGGTGCCAATCACGGTTTTAAATTACATCGCAAACCTCACCGCCGAGAAGGCAAATCTCGACCTAAAGCGCATCCTGGTTATCGGTAATTTCGCAACGGCGATTAGCGAGATGCTCGCCGAGTTTGACGGTGGCGAATCAGAACTTGTTCAACGACTAACCGGCGAACCGACCGATGGCCTTAACGAAATTGATGTGCCAGAACTTGCACTGGTAAGCGATGCAGATTCGACCCAAATGCGCATCGTCAGTCGAGCGATTGCCGGTCAAAGTTTTGCAGTTGAAACTTTGCCGGGATGTGGCTACACCCAGACCGTCGTCAATGTCGTTGCCGGTTTGGTGAACTCAGGCAAACGAGTTTTGGTCGCGGCGCCAAGACGGCAAACGCTGAATGAATTAGCCGATCGCCTTTCGATGGTTGGCTTGCCTGGAATGGGCATTCGATCAGACTCAACCTGGGTCGATGTGATTGCTGGCATTTCAAGAAACGAAAAAGCCTTACCCGACAGTGCAGAATCAGCTCGCGCCGAACGCATTGCTGCCGAAGTTGAAATCGATAAATATTTCGACACTCTAAATGGAACAGACCCGGTGCTCGGCGTTTCGGTTTCTAGAATTTTGCGAGAACTTTCCAAATTGAGTTCGATGTCGAAGCCGGCAATGACCAAGGCTCGAATTCCACACGACCAGTTGCTTCGTCACCTGGATCGCAAAGAGGCAATGGACTTGTTGAACGAGGCATACGAACTTGGCGAATTCAAATTCGGCCCTCAAGATACTGCCTGGTACCAAGCAGTATTTTCTGAACCAGCCGAAATCACGCGCGCAATTTCCATCGCTCGCCGGGTTCACTCCGAGGGCTATCCGCGACTTGCAAAATCAATGATCGAATTCATCGACAAGGTTCAGTTCAAGCAGGCGACCTCGGTGGAGCAGTGGGGTGAGTACCTCAAGCTGTTCGTGGGCATTCGAGACACTTTGGATCGTTTCGTGCCTGATGTATTTGATCGTCCGCTTACCGAATTGATCGCGGCAACATCATCTCGAAAAGGCGCAGACCGTCCGCAGATGTCAGGCGGAAACCGCAGGCGACTCAAGAAGTTGGCAAAGGAATATCTTCGCGCCGGCATGCATGTTGCCGATTTGCACGCTGCTCTCGTTGCTATTCAGGATCAGCGCGATCAATGGCAGCGATACTGCACAGTGCCGATGGCCCCGCAAACGCCGCTTGGCATTAACGACATGCTGGTTGCCTATCAGGCGTTCATCTCAGACCTCGATTCACTTCAGGCGCATCTTGATCCAGAATCGGAAGAGCCGACACTGGTGAATACAGATCTTGTACGTCTGCAAATGCGACTCAAGTCGCTCGCCGAAGATACCGATGCTTTAGAAAATCATGGCGACCGAGTTCTTATTTCAAATCGTTTACGCGAAGCAGGACTAGGTCAGCTGGGTCGCGATCTTGGACGCTTGCATACCGGACGCGAAAATCTTCTTCTCGAGCTTGAGCAGTCCTGGTGGCAGTCTGCGCTGGAAAGTGTTATTGAGCGAAACGGTGAAGTGCTGCGCTACACACCGGCTCAGATTGCAACCAATGAAAGTCGTTTCCGTTTGGCATTTGATCTTCAAATTGCCAGCGGAGCCAAAGAGATAGCGCATGAGCTTTCGAAGCGCTGGAAGCGCGCGCTCGAAATAGTTCCGAACGAAGCCGCTTCGCTAAAAGAGCTTTTGAAAACCCGTCGGGCATCGTTTGGGTCTATTAATCGGGTGGCACCATCGATTTGGCCAACCATCGCCCCAGCAGTTCTTGCCTCGCCATATGAAATTTCGCGACAGATTTCCCGCACCGAAATTTTCGACTGCGTTCTTATCTTGGATGCTGCCGGCTCGACTCTTGCTGAGAATGTTGCTGCCTTGAATCGTGCGCGTCAGGTTATCGCTTTTGGCGATGACGCAATTGCTGCTCCTTTTGGATTTGAGCTTGAACCAAAGGCATCGCCACTTCCGGTGGAAGAACTTGGTGCCTCGGCGTTCAGCGAGGTTCGGCGAATCTATGGTGCCGAAGTTCTTCGCCGCAGTTACCGAACCACTAGCCAATCGCTCGGCGCCCTAATCAATCGCGAGTTCTATCAAGACCGAATTCAATACGTGCCTACTGCGGCAGAGTATTTTGGCGAAAACAGTTTCCAGTTAGACATTGTTACCGAAGACAATCGCGCCAAAACCACTATCGAGGGTGCGACCGAAAGCCTTGATGGCGAAGTGGCAAGAGTCGTAGAGTTAGTTTTCAATCACGCGCTTTGGCATCCAGAGCAGTCACTGCTTGTGGCTAGCGCATCTTCGGTTCATGCCGAAAGAATTAGAAACGCCGTAGTTGCTGGCATTCAAACCCGACCAAACCTCGCAGAGTTTTTTGACACTCACGGCCGTGAAAAATTCGAGGTTACTTCGATTGCGCACCTGACGCACCGCATCGCCGACCGGGTGATTTTCTCGCTCGGCTTTGGCCGTACCTCGCTCGGGGCAGTGCTTTCAAACTTTGGCGAGCTGAGTGAAACTCAGGGCCGACGCCATTTGGCAAACTTGCTAGTTAGCGCACGGCACCAAATAACAGTGGTTAGTTGTTTCGGCGTAGAAGACGTTCCGGTTGACCGCCTCGCCAATGGTGCAGCTTTGCTCAAAGATCTTTTGCTCACTGCTACCGTAAAGCCGCCTCAATCTGCTGGTGCATCAGATCCTATGCTCGACGACCTAGCGCTTCGTCTAAAGAAACTCGGCGCCACGGTGGACAGTTCGTTTGCTCCGGAATTGCCACTAATTGCTTCGTTCGCAAAAGCGGCTGCGCTTATTGAACCGGACTGGTCGATACCGGGGCAAAACCGAACAGAAAAATTCCACATCCGCCCAGGATTCTTGAATGCCCTTGGCTGGCGCTACACCCGCGTTTATAGTTTTGAATTGTTTTCAGACCCTCAGGCTGTCGCCTTACGAATTGCAGAAAATTTAGGCATGCAAGTCACCAAGCGTCCGCAACCACTATTTGATTCTGCAGACCGTGCCTTTGAAGACACGGATATCGCGTGGGGTGAGCAAGCTAACTCAAACGATGCGAGGTTGCACCAGGACAAACCTCCGCACTGGAGCTAGTCAGATTTTTTGCCGGCAGAACCAGAGTCGGTTCGATAAAAGCCAGAGCCCTTAAACGTCACGCCAACGGCGCCGAAAATTTTCTTCAGTTCGCCACCGCACTCAGGGCAGACCTTTAGCGATTCCTCTGAGATTGACTGTTGCACATCAAAGGCGTGACCGCACTTTTTGCAGGCGTATGAATAGGTTGGCACCCTGCTAGTTTAACCTGTCATCGAAGTGGACGATTTGAGACGGCGTAACAACGGCATTTACTTTTCGATCATGCGGTTCGACAGGAAGGCCGTCAACCAGTTCATCATCAAATACCACGGCAACCACCGGCGGCAATTCTGCAATGTCTGCCATGGCTCGGTCGTAGTAGCCCTTGCCCTTGCCCATTCGATTTCCAGATTTATCAATTGCCAGTGCTGGAATTATTAGTAGGTCAACTTTGTCGAACGGCACGACATCTCCGGCGGCTTCGGAAAATCCAAATATGCCATCGATGGTTTCTCCTGAATAGTTGACCCATTCTAAAATTCCATCTGGCTTGGATACCGGCAACAAAACTTCGATGTTATTTTCGATCGCCCAATCGATGAACAGTTCGGTATCTGGTTCATTTCCGAATGGCAGGTAGCAGGCGATTCGAGCGCAGCCATTTGCCAAGCAAAGTTCTGCGAGTTGAACATTAAGTTGACTTGCCACTTCAGGGTCGTAAACCAGCGCATCGCGTCGAGCCTTTAAGCTAGCTCGAATTTTGCGCTTGTCGCCTGCGGCGGCATTTGTATTCATGCGACTAATCTTGCCATCGTGAGCCATTCTTTCGCACTTGCGCATAGCGATATAAAACTGCGCGTTGTAAAGATGAGAGACGTAAAACAACTCGAAAAACTAATCCTTGGTAACCGCGAATGGCTTCGCCCTTGGGAGGCGACGAACCCCGAAGGGCCAACTTCGTTCGATATAAAGGGAATGGTTCGCGGACTACTCCGACAAATGGATGACGAAATTGGCCTACCGTTTGTAATCGAAGTAAATGGAATCGTTGTCGGGCAACTAAATGTTTCAAATATTGTTTACGGATCGGTTTGCAGTGCACTAATCGGCTACTGGGTGATTCCAGAAGTCGCAGGAAGGGGAGTTGCCACGACTGCGGTTGCTTTGGTTACCGATTATCTCTTCAACTTTTATGGACTACATCGAGTCGAAATTGCAATCCGACCAGAGAATGCTTCTTCGCTGCGCATTGTCGAGAAGCTTGGCTTCAGGTACGAGGGCCTGAAAGAAAGATTCATCCACATCAATGGCAAATGGTGCGACCATTACATCTTTGCTTTGACCCAAGAGGAAGTTCCTGGCGGAGTTTTTAATCGATGGAGTCGAAACGAAGTGCCGAATATGCACTTTCCGTGGAAAAAATCCTAAAAAAATAATTGCGAAACACACCGAGTTAAATCTCGCAACACACACTAAATAACTCCTAGCGTTTATGTTATGAACTTCAACGGTTCCGGGGGATTGGTATTCCTAGTCATAGCTGGACTATGGCTTTGGGTATTTGTACCATCCTGGTTTAAGAGAAGCGAAGAGCGCGGCGAAGGCAGGCGCTCGGCGACGACGATTAGCCCCCGAGAAAAAAGACTTAAGACCACCCGATGGGTTTTCGGTTCGATGTCGATATTTTCGCTTTTGGGGGTCAGCGCCACGATTTTTTTGGCGTTTTCGGAAAATTTTTTTTGGATTATTTCGAGTCTTTTTGGAGCCGTTTTTTTGGGTTCGACACTCATTTTTCGAGCTGCTGTCGTGAGGCAAAACGAATTGTCTTTTAAAAATTCACGCATTCGTTCAACACGTAAATCACATTCGCAACTAGTGAATTTAGATGAACAAATTAGAGATTTAATCAGCAAAAACCCTGCTGATACGCGGGATTGGGAGCCATCGCCGCTTCCTGCACCGCGACAAAGAATTGGTGAGTTGGAGACGCCGACTCTTGCCGAGGTAGTTGAAATTGAAGATCGGGTTGTTAAAAACAGTCCGGTACTTCTCGATTCAACTGCTCTCGATGAGATTCTGCGGAGGCGACGCGCCAATGGTTAAAAGATGGAAAACCTATCTATCGTCCCCAAAAACAATAGTGATAGCAGTAAAGTTTTAAACGATTCCGCATCATGAATTTCAGGAGAAAAAAGCATGGGGATTTTTAACAACACAAAGAAGCTCTTTGAGAAAAATGCAGAGAGCATCGCAAAGGACGCTGGCAAGATCGCTGCCGAATTGGCAGACGAAGTAGTTCAAGCTACGTCCAACCTAGAAAAGAAAGTGGATCAAACTGTGAAAAAAGTTGAAAAGAAAGCAACAAAGGCAGTGAAGACAGCTAGCAAGACAGCAAGCAAGACCACCAAGAAGGCTGGCGCTGCTGTAAAGAAGGCTGCTACAACTGCAAAGAAGCGCAAGCCAGCTGCAAAGAAGGCTACAACCGCGAAGAAGACAACTGCTCGCAAGCCAGCTGCCAAGAAGGCAACTACTGCGAAGAAGACAACTGCTCGCAAGCCTGCAGCTAAGAAGTCAACTGCAAAGAAGACAACTGCAAAGAAGACAACCGCGAAGAAGACCACTGCGAAAAAGACAACTGCTCGCAAGCCTGCTGCAAAGAAGTCGACTGCAAAGAAGTCAACTGCTGCAAAGAAGACCACTGCTGCAAAGCGCAAGCCAGCTGCCAAGAAGGCAACTACGGCAAAGAAGACTGTTGCTCGCAAGCCGGCAAAGCGCAAGCCAGCTGCAAAGAAGGCTGTTGCAAAGAAGACCACTGCTCGCAAGCCTGCTGCAAAGAAGACCGCAGCTCGCAAGCCTGCAAAGCGTCGTACTGCTGCAAAGAAGTAAATAATCTTCTAAAAAATCCCCGTCGCTTACGCGGCGGGGATTTTGCTTTGACTAATTTTTTCTACCTGCCGGTTACCCAGCTCGAAGCTTGATCCAGGGTTGCGTCTTGGAACCTAAAGCCGGTAGCCAGCAGGCGATCGGCGGTCATTTTTTGGCTACAAAGTAGTAGCTCGGTGGCAGCTTCGCCCAGCACAAGCTTCAGTGCAAAAGCGGGAGCAGGAAACCAAAAAGGTCGCTTCAATTTTTTCGCAAGCGAAGAAATCAATTGCGAGCAAGTTGCCGGTTCCGGTGCAGTCAAATTAAACACTCCGCTGGCAGATTCGGTTTTGATTAGGTGAATAATTGCAGCAGCTTCATCGCGCAGCGTGATCCATGCCCACCATTGTTTGCCCGATCCGAGTGGGCCACCTACTCCAAGTTTGATCAGCGGGAACAGGCGACCGAGTGCGCCAAGTCGCCGTGACATCACCATAGTGGTGCGCACCAAAACCACGCGCACGCTAGACGGCGCCTTCTGCGCTTCTGCTTCCCAAGCGGCGGCAAGATCACTCAAGAATCCGGTTCCCTTTGGTGCCGATTCGTTTAGTGACTGATCTCCGCAATCTCCGTAGTAGCCCGATGCCGAACCGCTTATCAAAACCTTGGGCGGGTTGGCTGCAGCACGTATTGCTTCAACAAGGGTGCGAGTCGAATCGATTCGAGAAGAAATCAATTCATTTTTGTAGGTCTTAGTCCATGGAATTTTCCCGGTCGTTGCCCCGGCGAGGTTAACCACAGCGTCAAAGCCATCGAGGGTGCCAGAAATTTTTCCGACCGCCGGGTTCCATTCCATTTCGTCGGAAGATTTAGCTGACCGACGAACTAGACGAATAGGTTGGTGGCCTGATTCTTTGAGCTGCTTAATTAATTCTGTGCCGATTAGTCCGCTTGCGCCAGAAATTAGAACTTTCATTTTTGCCCCCAGGGTCCAAACACTGGATTCCATTCTTCGATCACTCGTTCACCGATAAAACCCGCAATGTCGAATGGGTCATTGTCTAAAATTTGTGAAAGTTTTTGAACAGAATCTACTTGCCAAATTAAAATTGCAGTCGGCACATCAACCATTGGTCCGCTGGCGAGCAAAATTCCTTCGGAAAGTTTTTCGGCTAACCATTCGCGGTGAATTGGTCGAATTTCAGAAAGCTGTTCAGCAGTTGCGCTGTAGTGATAGGTGACTGCGAAGGTTGGCATGCCCCAAGCCTAAATGCACTAAATCCAGGTTGGAAGCCACATGTGGGCTAGCCAGTATCCATAAGGCACCCAGGTTCCAATCCAAATCGGCAAGAAGAATGCACTCGCTAACCCGGCTAGCGCTAGGTAACCCAAAACCAGACCTCTCGCCATAATCGGACGCCGTGCTCGGTCGACAAAAAGTCGAATCACAAAAATCAGAGCCATGATGGTGAAAGGTAAAAAGACGATCGAGTAAAACTGGAAAACGGTACGACCCATAAATGCAATCCATGGCAACCAACCGGCGGCAATTCCCAAAAGAATCAACCCTGGAATGCGCTCGCGGGTTCTGAAGTACCAAGCGGCTAAGAAAAATAGTGCGACTGCAGCCGGCCACCAGATAAATGGATTGCCAAGCGCGGTGATGGCGCTCGAACAACCACCGGGCGAGACGCAATCGCCAGTTCCCAATTTCATGGAGTCATAAAAAAAGCTGGTTGGGCGTATTTCAAATATCCAAGTCAAGGGGTTTGAAGCGTATGAGTGCGGGGTGTGCAAGCCGACATGGAACGCGAATGCATCCTGGTGATATTTGATAAGCGATTCGAACCAGTTGGTCGAAACCTGGCGGTCATAGCCGGTTGGAGAAATGATCCAACCGATCCAGCTGGCAAGGTAAACCAGCGCCGCTGTTGTTACCAAATAAATAAAGTCGATGAATCCTTGTTTGGCTATTCCGTCGACAATCCAGTAACGGTCGCCAGCTGCTCGACGGGCAATAGCTTCGCTCACCACGACATAGATTCCAAATGCTGCGATGAAATAAAGCCCAGACCATTTGACCGCGGTAGCGGCACCGAGTGCCACTCCGGCGGCCAGAAGCCATGGCCGGTTCCACGAATGGTTCGTCAGCACCCGCGAGCGTTGGTCTTTTAGTAAGAAGTAAAAAGCCAAAAGCACAAAAAACATCAAGATGCCATCAAGCAGCGCTGTGCGGGCCAAAACAATTGCGTGACCATCTATGGCAAATAAAAAGCCTGCAACCAGCGCCCATGATTTTGATTTAAATAACCTCAAAGCGATCACCATAATTAGCGCGACCGCCGCGATGCCAAGCACCGCAACGGCAATGCGCCAAGAGAAGGCGTTTGCCGGTCCAAAGAGCCACATTCCAAAACCAATGATCCATTTACCTAGTGGAGGGTGCACCACGAAGCTCGGATCAACCAAGTAGCCATTTGTCTTGCCAGCCTCAAAAGCCGCATTTATTTCTGCTGGCCAGGCTCGCTCTGCTCCGGTATTCCAAAGGGTCCAGGCATCTTT
>JBJTNR010000147.1:0-3878 GCA_046074145.1 Rhodoluna sp. | reverse complement strand
CTTGCAAGCGAGTAGCTTCACGCATTTTCGTTTGAGCGGCTTCGATGTCACAGATGATTCCTGGCATAACTGCTTCGACCTTCACCACGATGTCGCATTTCGATTCACCGGTGGCTTTTTCGGCCATCAGCTTTATCTGCTCGGTGGCTTTATCCAAGCGCTTGAAGGTGGTCTTGAAGTTGTCCAGCTCGGGCACAGCAATAAGCCAGCCATCATCCTGGCGTTCAACTAGAGCCTTGATTTCCATGCTCACCTCCTGCATTTGTGCACCATTCCAGTCAAGAACTGAATCGGGGACACGTTTGTAAAGGGGTTCTTGACAAAACTTGTCAAGTCGTGCTTTACTAAACAACTGTAAGTCCGAATCCTCGGAATTTCAAGACTATAAATAAGGAAATTAATGAACATCGCATTAGCAGTTATCGCCTTGGCAGTTTCGGTATTCGCAGCCCGCGGATTTTGGAAAGCTGGCAAATTCAAGTCATCAGCCAGCAAGGAAGTTCTACTCGGCGCCGGAATGGGCTGGGTAAAAGGAGTCCCTCTAGGCCTAGTGCGACTTATCGCTTGGCTCGAAATCCTAGGTGCAATTGGTGCGGTTGTTGCTCCGATCGGCGCATACCTGACCGGAATGGTTTGGTCTCAGTATGTCGGCATCGCTGCAGCATCTGGTTTGGCACTAACCATGTTGGTGGCCTTCATCATGCACGTGATTCGCAAAGAAGCAAAGTACACCTGGAAGGCCAACGGCTCGATGTTTCTATTTGCCGCTGCCGCTGCCGTACTTCAGTCGCTTGTAGTTCTCCCGCTTTTCTAAGCAAAAGTTAAATAGTTTCGTAACCGGCTCTGCTGGCTGCTCTCCTTAGGGTTGCAAGCAGGGCCGGTGCCGTTACGGCGATCAAAACAATGGTGGTAAGTGCGCGTCCAAGATCCCAAATTAATCCACCGGTAAAAATTTCATATTTTATAAAGCGCGTCAAGTTAATTAATAGCCCACCGCCTGGAAGGTACGAAATATCCGAACCCACGCCAGCCAGAAATGGCCAGTTCCACATTGTCATTAGCGCGCCATATACGAACGCTGAAATTGCGGCATAGGAAATCAGTGACGCAATTTGGGCAAACTTTGATTTCAATTTCGGAAGCAATCCCGCACCTAAGCCCACCAGCCCCGCCGCCATCATCTGAAATGGTAACCAGGGACCGACGCCGCCAGTTAGCAGAGCAGAAACTAACAACGAAATTGCCCCAAGGATAAATCCGAATGAAGCACCGAAGACATAGGCAGCAATAATGATTATGAAAAAAGCGGTTTCAATTCCGCCGGTGCCGGCGCCAAGCAGTCGGATCACAGCATTAAGTGCACCGAGCACTCCAAGCAAAGCGAGCTGACGAGAATCAATTCCACCGGCTGCGAATTCAATCAACAACATCACGAGAATTAACGGCATAAGACCGATAAAAACGCCTTGGGCGAAGGCGGCTTCGTTTGCAGACTGAGCACCAATAAACATCGGCCAAGTAAAAATTGCCAAAGATGCCAACGCCGCAAAACTTATCACTAATCGAGAGACGACTTTATGCATTTGCAATCACCTGCTGCACGCACATCAAATCAGGTGAATTAGATATTTGAAACATTTGAGTGGCGAAGCCCGGCTGCTGAGATAGCACCGTTTAAGCCTCGCCGTTTGCGATTAATCGACCTTCATCTAAAAGCATGACCCGGTCAGATATTTGAGCAACAAATTCAACATCGTGCGAAGCAACCAAAATCGCTTTTCCGCGTTGGCGCAGGGCGATCAGGTGCTCTGCCAGCTGATGCTTGGTGGCGTAATCAAGTCCGCGAGTTGGTTCATCTAACAAAATAATTCCGGCGTCTTTCACTAATTGCATCGCCAACACCAGCGCCAATTGTTGCCCCGAAGAGAGATCACGCGGGTGAATAGCCGGATTTATACGGCCAGCTAATTCCTCAAAATACTTTGACGTGGAAGTCGCGGGAGCACCGGCGAAATTATCTGATTCGGCTAGTTCCTCACCCAGCGAATTTAGAAAAAGTAAATCACTTGCGGTTTGAGGCACCAGAGTTATTAGCCCCAAGCGATTTTCCGCCGAGAGACTTTTCGTGTCACCCAACCTAGAAGTTATTTGACCCGACGAGCGCGCACCTGAACCTTGTAGCGCCCAGAGCAGCGAAGACTTACCGGATCCATTACTTCCCATAACCGAAGTAATGCTCGAAGTCTTCAATTCCATGTCCAAAGGCTCAAGTGCAACTCGGCTTCCGGAACTAACCGATAAACCTGATGCCGAAAGAATTGTTGATTGTTGAGCTGAGTCGAGATCGGGCAGGCGAGGCTGTACGTGTGGTTTCCTATGAGATGTATTCCAGCGCGATCTTGCCAATTGGATGTCGATAACAATTGGATTCCAGCCAAGTTTTCTTGAAAGTTCTATCACCGGGGGGACCATGCGATAGTCATTGAATTGACTTTCGATTGACCCCTTGGAAACCGAACCGTCACCATGCACCACCACGACGCTGTCCACAAATTCCAGCACGCGTTCAAGTCGATGTTCGGCTAGTAAGACCATAACGCCAAGCTCGACAGAAATACGTTTTAGCAAATTCAGCACGCCGATGGCCCCTTCGGGGTCAAGCGCGGAGGTTGGCTCATCTAAAAGCAAAATCTTTTGACCTGCAACTAACGCGGCGGCAATTGCTACGCGTTGCTGCTCGCCTCCGGAGAGTTCGGATAGCGAACTGCCAATCAGATGTGAAATCTCAAGAGAAACAGCGATGTTTTCAACGCGATTGCGCATTTCATCTTCTGAAAAACCTAGCTGTTCCATTCCAAAGGCAATCTCATCTTCAACAATGTCAGCAACAAAGGCGCTCTCAGGTTGTTGGTTAACATATCCGATTTTTTCGGCAAGCTCATGGGGCATTGCTTTGGTAAAAGTTTCAGAGTCGATTTGAATTTGACCGGCGAATATTCCTCCCGTGAAGTGCGGGGCCAGCCCATTAATCGCCTTAAGAAATGTAGATTTGCCGCTTCCAGTAGGCCCGCACACTAAAACGAACTCACCATCTTCGAATTCTAGGCTTACGCGGCTTAGAGTCGCCGATTCATTTTCGGAGTATTTAAAAGTTAAGTTCTTTAATCTGAGCATTACGAGAGCCAACCTGCAAATGCTGCGCTGATAATAATCGCCGCAATTCCATAAACCAGATAGTCGATAAGAATTCGCTTATTTTTGCGATGTTGCGTGCGATTACTTCGGCTAGAAGTTATTCGAATCGAGAGTGCGCCACAGGCAACACCTGCGATTAAAAGGGAAACCATGAGGTACCACGGAAGCGCCGAAGCAAGCAGCAGAAAAACCGCCATGGTAATAATTAAAATCGACGCCAGTGAAAGCATTCTTGAAACAAAAACTTCCTTTTTGCTCAAACTACCTCGTCTGCCAAATCCGCGAGAATCCATGCTTGCTGCCAATTCGAGCGATTTATCAAGCGTGTCTTCCAGAACTGGAATAACCGTGCCAGCAAGGGTGCTCAATCCTCGGCTTCGGCCGCGAAGCGATCGCGCGCGTCGCACTCGATGCACACTCTGAATTAATTGAGGTGCCAAATTAATCGCGACTGAGACGGCGCTAGCAATTTCAAAAAGTGCCGCTGGTGTTGATTTCAGCAATCTTCGCGGATTACTAAACGTTGCGGCGAATGCAACGGACAAAATAATCGCAGAAAGCCTAAGTCCATCAGTAAGCGCCGCCAGCTGCTGCCGGTTCGTCAGGGCGCGAAGCAAGTCGGGCCGTTTATCCAACAGATCGATAGCCTCGTTGGTCTGGCGTATTTTTTCCCAATAGCGTTG
>JBJTNR010000146.1:0-2545 GCA_046074145.1 Rhodoluna sp. | reverse complement strand
CTCGAGGCTTGCCTGCCTAGTTTGCATCGCAACCCAGTCGTTGATCGGAAGCCGCAATTCGAAGGTTTCCTCGACGCTGATCACTCTTTCGTTGGGGTCAACCGCCGAGAGCAAGGCACCAAGCATCGTGGTCTTGCCGGCTTGGGTGGCGCCAGACACCAGGATGTTCTTGCCATCCCGCATTTGCGCAGCAAGAAATTCGGCCTGATCGAAACTGAGTGCCCCCATCATGGCTAGATCATGAAGCCCCAATGATCGCTTCGAGAACTTACGAATATTGACCGACCAATGAGCCCGAGTGATATCGGGAATAGCAACGTGGAGTCTCGATCCATCCGGAAGCGAGGCATCAACGAATGGCGAGGATCGATCTAGCCGGCGACCAGTAGGTCTGAGCATGCGCTCAACGATCGATTCAAGCTCATGCTGCTCGAGGGTTAGGTCAATTTGTCGCGATCTGCCAGCCACGGCAACAAAAACCTTTCCCGGTGAATTGACCCAAATCTCTTCGATCGAAGAATCATCGATCAAGTTTTGAAGTGCACCAAAACCGAAGATATGTTGATTCATTTCATGACGAACAGTCGACTCATCGATCGTCTCGATCGCCCCAGACTCGAGAACAGCATCAACGGCTCTGTCGATGGCCTTATCGACAGCAAGTTCGCCGAGCACCGCGGCTGTTCTCGCTCGCGACACCAAATTTTCTACCATTGAAGACATTTGCTCACCTCATCTCGCTTGAAATGATGGCAAATAGGCATCGACCGCGCCTGAGTTATGCACAGCCCAGATTTTTGTGTAAACTAAATAGGCACGCGGGAGTGGCGAAATTGGCAGACGCACTAGATTTAGGTTCTAGCGTTGAGAGACGTGTGGGTTCAAGTCCCACCTTCCGCACCAGCAAGAATAAAACCTCGGTTTGACCGAGGTTTTTTCTTTTAACCGGGTATCGCCGTTGTTGCTAACCAGGGAACGCCATCGTTATGCCGCGGCGGGCACGAATGGGGGTTTGATCCTGCGAAGGATTAGAACAGCGCCCGCGGCAACCAAACAAAGCACTGCGGCTGTAATCCAAGCCACAAAATAGCTGCCCTGCATTTCGCGAATCGCACCGGCAAAAGCAGCGGCGATGGCGGCACCAACCATGTGCGAAGCGAAGACCCAGCCATAAACCGTTGGTGACTGATTGATTCCAAAATACTTGCGACAAAGCTCGATTGTCGGTGGCACAGTGGCGATCCAGTCAAGCCCGTAAAACACGACGAAGAACATCAACGGCAACTCAACGGTTGGGCCAAGCACGAATGGAACTGTGAAAAGAGCCAGCCCGCGAAGGCCGTAGTAGAAAACCAAGAGCCAGATTGGGTTCACTCGGTCGGTCAACCAACCAGAAAGAATCGTGCCGACAAAGTCGAAAATGCCAACCAGCGCCAAAAGTCCGGCGGCAGTTCCCATCGGCATTCCGTGGTCGTGAGCCGCAGGAATGAAGTGGGCGCCGATCAGGCCGTTGGTTGTCCAACCGCAAACAAAAAATGTGCCGGCCAAGACCCAAAATGCCGGCTTTCTAAAGCTCTCAAAGAACACCTGCAAGGTGGCAACCGCTGTTCGCGGTGCAGCTTTGCCGGTTGGTTCGTTCGAAACGCCGCCATACGGCTCCGCCCCAACTTCTGCCGGTGAATTTCTAAATCCAAGCAAAAATACCGGGATGATTGCTGCGGCAAAAACCGCAACCACCAACGAAGCCGAGCGCCAGCCTTCGACCATAACCAAGGCGCCAAGAGCCGGCAGAAAGATAAGTTGGCCGGTTGCATAGGCGGCCGAAAACACGCCGGTCACTAAGCCGCGGCGCTTTGTAAACCATCGGTTTGCCACCAACGAAGCAAAAACCAAGGCAAGGCAGCCGGTGCCAACGCCAACAAACGCTCCCCAATAGAGCGAAAGCTGCCAGCTCTCGGTCATCGTTAAAGTCAGAGCGGTTCCCGCCGAAACTAGAGCCAGCGCAAAGGTGGCAACCCTACGCGGCGAAAAGCGTTCCATCAGAGTTGCCGCAAATGGTGCGGTTAGGCCATAAACGACCAAGTTGATTGCGACCGCAGCGGATGTCTCTGAACGAGTCCAGCCAAATTCACCCTCGAGCGGTTCGAACATAATTGAGGTCGTTGATCTAAAAGCGGCAGCGCTGATTAGGGCCAAAAATGTTACCGAGGCGACAACCCAGGCGAAGTTGTTTTTGCTGAACATAGGCAAAGCCTAGTTAAGGAAGTGCCGCTACCGCCGCTACTGCCGCCGCCGCATTCACGATTCCCGCACCACATCGCCTAGCAACCTGACAGTTACTGTTTGCCGGGAACGGGGTAACCGTTTCTTGCATTATGTCGACGACTTGCACAAAGCCCATGGATGGCTTGATGGACAGCATTAGAGCTGCGACGCCTGCGACCACCGGCGAAGCCATACTGGTGCCCTCTTCGTAGTCATATTTGGGCGAGCCGGGTTTATCTTTGCCATCATTCATGGTCGAAAGAATCATGCCGCGGTGAAC
>JBJTNR010000145.1:0-3415 GCA_046074145.1 Rhodoluna sp. | reverse complement strand
ACTTCGGCACAAGACGGATCGTTGGCGTTGGGGGCAGCATCTAAGGTGACGGTCGCGGCACACGAGGACATCGATAGGGTCAGCGCAATTAACGCCAGCGCCTTAAAATTTTTCATCAACAACAGGCTACCTTTGTTATGTGCCCAATGCCGAAACCATAGGATCGCTCGGAGAAAGCGAAAGTCTTCGCCGAACAATATCCAGATTGAATACTTCAAAGTATGCAATCGTCGGCCCTGGCGATGACTCGGCAGTAATCGAGGCGTCCGATGGAAAATTCGTGGTGACCACAGACACTTTGGTTGAGGATCACGATTTTAAACTTTCTTGGTCAACCGGTTATGACCTCGGTTGGAAGGCCGTCGCCAGCAATCTCGCCGACGTTGCGGCTATGGGTGCGGTGCCAACTGCCTTGGTGGTTGCGCTTACCGCTCCTGCCGAAACGCAAATTTCTTGGCTTGAGTCATTCGCCGATGGACTTCGAGACGCCTGCGAGAAACTTGCACCCGGATGCGCCGTCGTCGGAGGAGACCTAGCCGCAAGTAATCAAGTAATGATTTCAGTTGCCGCTCACGGCGGCCTCGAAGGCCGCGCTCCGGTAGTTAGAAGTGGCGCTCAAGTTGGAGACATCGTTGCGGTCGCTGGAACCCTTGGCCGAGCTGCTGCTGGCCTTGCACTATTGCAAAGTGAAAATGGTGACGCAATTAATGCCTATGACGATTGGGTTAATGTTCAACGTCGACCACAGCCACCGATAGCCGCCGGAGTTGAGGCTGCTACGGCGGGTGCAACCTCGATGCTTGATGTGTCTGATGGCTTAGCAAAAGATGCGAGCAGAATTTCTAAAGCGTCAAAAGTTACTATTCAACTAGACCCGCAACAATTGCAAGGATTCGAAGCAGTGCTTGAAGAAGCTGCACGCGCAATCGATGCACACGCGGCGGCTTGGGTGCTAAGCGGAGGAGAAGATCACTCACTGCTGGCAACATTTCCGCATGATGCAAAAATTCCACGTGCATTTAAACCAATTGGTGTGGTTTTGCCTGAAGGGCCTGCCCCGGTAATGCTAGGCGCTTCGCCAATTAACGATCAAGGCTGGGATTCCGTAACCGGAAACAGCTAAAAAATTATCCGTGCAGTTGGCTATTTAATTGGATGCCGGCGCCGGTGCGACCGATAACTTCGACACGACCGGTTACCGAATTTCTGCGGAATAAAAGATTTGGAACACCAGATAACTCCGAGGCCTTTGCGGTTCTCTCGCCAGAATTATCAATGATTGTGACTTTTGTTCCCGCGGTTACATAGAGACCGGCTTCGACCACCGAGTCGTCGCCAATTGAAATTCCAACGCCCGAGTTTGCGCCTAGTAGTGCACGTGCACCAATCGCAACTCGTTCTTTTCCGCCACCAGAGAGTGTGCCCATGATTGAAGCGCCACCGCCGATGTCGGCACCGTCGCCTACGACCACGCCTTGCGAAATTCTTCCTTCGACCATCGAGGTGCCAAGCGTTCCGGCGTTAAAGTTCACGAATCCTTCGTGCATTATTGTGGTGCCCGGTGAAAGGTGTGCGCCGAGTCGCACTCGAGACGCATCGGCAATGCGGACTTTTTTCGGGGTTACATAGTCGACCATTCGCGGAAACTTATCGATTGCATAGACGCCGATTCCAGCCTTGGTAAGTGCAGGGCGAAGCGCATCGAGTTCCTCTAGGCTCACTGGCCCGGCATTAGTAAAAGCGACAATCGGCAAGCTCGGAATCAATCCATCCAAATTGATGGTGTTTGGCTTTACCAAAAGGTGAGACAGCAAGTGCAATCGCAGGTAGGCATCGGCCGTCGAACTGACTGCTGCGGTTAGATCAATTTCGGTTCTAATTACCTGTGTGCTGACATTTCGGCGAGGATCATTGCCCACGGCTGCATCCAGGTTTTTTGGCACCACCCAGAGTGCGTCTGAAGTTGGCGCATCGCCGAGCTTCGGATCTGGATACCAGACATCCAAAACTGTGCCATCGGCGGCGATAGTCGCGAGTCCGTGACCCCATGCTTTGCTGTCCAAAAACGTCATGCCTACAAGGTTACAAGTTAGGCTCGTTTTATGTCCTCTGTGGTGCTCAATCTCGAATCTGATGTGGTGGAACTCACCCGAGTGATTTGCGACATCGAGTCTGTCTCGGGCAATGAAAAAGCTCTAGCCGATGCCATCGAGGCGGCACTCGGCAAATACTCACACCTCGAAGTTATTCGTGATGGCGATGCAATCGTGGCTCGCACCAACCTTGGCCGTGCCAAGCGCGTGGTAATTGCCGGTCATATAGACACCGTGCCGGTCGCTAACAATTTGCCTACCAAATTCATCAATGGCGATTCAGTGCTGTTTGGTCGAGGCACAGTTGATATGAAGGCTGGTGTTGCAGTGCAGCTGAAATTAGCCGCCACCGCGACCGCGCCCGAAAACGATGTCACCTGGATTTTCTATGACCACGAAGAAGTTGAGTCGACTTTAAATGGCCTTGGTCGCCTATCGCGTAATCGCCCAGAATTGTTGGAATCTTCATTTGCCGTTTTGTGCGAACCAACTTCGGCTCAGGTCGAAGGTGGCTGCAATGGCACCATGCGCATCGACTTGAAATTTAGGGGAGTCAAGGCGCACTCGGCCAGACCATGGATGGGCAAGAATGCCATCCATGCGGCAAGCGAAGCACTGGATATTTTGGCTGCATATAAACCTGCCGAGATTGACGTCGATGGATTGGTCTATCGCGAAAGCTTGAACGCGGTTTTGATTAACGGAGGCATTGCTACCAACGTGATTCCAGACGAAGTTACCGTGACCGTAAATTATCGATTTGCCCCGAGTAAATCGGCAGTAGATGCCGAGGCGCACCTTCGTGAGATTTTTAGTGGCATGGAATTTGAAGTAACCGACATGGCGGTTGGGGCAAGACCAGGTCTCGATCGCGAAGAGGCAAAAAGTTTCGTTGCTGCAACAAAAACTCAGGCGAAACCAAAATATGGCTGGACAGATGTTGCAAGATTTAGTGCCCTTGGAATTCCGGCGGTGAATTTTGGACCGGGAGACCCAAGCAAGGCACATGCCGATGATGAATCCGTGCTAGTCAGCGAGATTTACGCCTGTGAAGTGGCACTCAAAGCCTGGCTGGGCGTGGGATAATAGAACTTCCGGTCTTCGGACCAAGTAATACAAGGAGTTCTTAATGGCAGCAATGAAGCCACAGAATCCATTGCACTGGCCGCAAAATCTCCCATTGAGCTTTTGCCTTCATCCATTGCCTTGCCAATATCATTGATAGCAGCTTTCACTTCCTCTACGTCGCGCTCGCTATCAATCAATTCGCCGTTTTGAAAAGCGGCTATCAACGAATCCAAATCAATTACGTTGGCTTGGTA
>JBJTNR010000144.1:0-3380 GCA_046074145.1 Rhodoluna sp. | reverse complement strand
ACGTGTGCAATGTCGGCAACCTTAACTCCGGCTTCCTTGATTACATCGTTGAACGGCTTCTTTGTGCGCTCTAGCAAGTCAGAGGTCATCTGCTCGAACTGTGCGCGAGTAAGAGTTTCATCCAAGTTCGCAGGACCATTTTCGGTTAGCGATAGATATGGCAACTGAATATTTGCCGACATCGACTGTGAAAGTTCTTTCTTCGCTTGCTCGGCAGCTTCTTTCAAACGCTGAAGTGCAATCTTGTCTTTCGAAACATCTACGCCAGAAGTTTCCTTGAACTTCTTAACTAGGTGTTCGACGATGCGCTGATCCCAGTCATCTCCACCGAGACGGTTGTCACCAGAAGTTGCCTTCACCTGGATGGTTGAGAAGCCTTCATCTTTGCCAACTTCTAGAAGTGAAACGTCGAAGGTTCCACCACCAAGGTCGAACACAAGAATCAACTCGTCTTCTTTACCTTTATCTAGTCCGTATGCCAAAGCTGCGGCGGTTGGTTCGTTGATGATGCGCAAAACGTTTAGACCGGCAATCTCACCAGCATCTTTAGTTGCTTGACGCTCGGCGTCGTTGAAGTAAGCCGGAACGGTAATAACCGCGTCGGTAACTGATTCACCCAAGTAGGTCTCGGCGTCGCGCTTTAGCTTTGCCAAGATGCGAGCGCTGATCTCCTGCGGGGTGTACTTCTTGTCGTCGACTGCAAATTTCCAGTCGGTTCCCATGTGGCGCTTGACCGACGCGATGGTACGGTCAACGTTTGTGACGGCCTGACGCTTTGCGGTCTCGCCGACGAGCACCTCGCCATCCTTGGTGAAAGCCACGATGGATGGGGTGGTTCGGAAGCCCTCTGCGTTGGCGATAACGGTTGGTTCGCCACCCTCGAGCACTGAAACTGCGCTGTTGGTGGTACCTAGGTCAATACCTACTGCACGTGCCATGTATTTTGTCTCCTTGTTTTATAAGGGTTTTAGCCCTGTTTTGTTCAAATCTGGCTCAAGTTGAGCCGGTTTGACTCAAGTTTCACATGCCGCCCTAGTCTTGTCAAGATATCTAAGTCGCTTCGACTCAACTTTGAGGAAACTCTCAGGTATTAGTGTCAGAGCATGAGCAAAAAGGCAACCTGGGCTTGGGCCCTGTGGGACTGGGCCGAGCAGCCTTACCCAACCATTTTTCAGACCTTCATTTTCGCCACATATATAACGAGTAGTTATTTTGGTGACCCGAATGCCAACGCGCAGGCCCTTTCGGTTGCGGGTTTGGTGGCCGGTTTGCTGGTGGCAATTATCTCCCCGGTGTTTGGTCGTCGCTCGGATGAAGCGGGGCATCGCAAGCTTTGGCTGTTGATTAACTCGGGCATCTTGGTTGCGATCATGGCAATCAGTTATTTCGTGGCACCGACGCCTGAATTTTTAATCTTTGGTTTGGTGCTTTACGCGCTCGGTTCGGTGGTGCAAGAATCTGCGTTCATTAATTACTACGCCATGCTCAAACAGGTTTCGAACGAGAGCAACATCGGCAAGATTTCAGGTTATGCCTGGGGCCTTGGATATGTTGGTGGAATTTTGCTACTTCTAATTTCACTTGTTGGTTTTGTTTTGCCAGATGTTCCGATGTTTGGTGTTTCGACAGACAATGCTGAAAACATTCGCGTGCTGTTTTTGTTCTCGGCAATTTGGATGGCGGTGTTCACGATTCCACTAATGCTCTGGGTGCCAGAGCACAAAGCTGGCAAGCTTGCGAAAACTGAAACCATCGTGGGTTCTTACATAAAACTTTGGCAGCAACTGAAATCACTTCGTCAACAGGCACCAGAAACTTTGAAGTTCTTAATTGCGTCTGCGGTTTATCGCGACGGACTTGCCGGTGTCTTTACCTTCGGTGCAATATTGGGAACTGTTGCTTTTGGATTCAGTAAAACCGAAGTGATTTTCTTCGGCATCGCCGCAAACCTAGTTGCCGGTATTGGTGCGGCCGTTGGTGGAATGCTCGATCAAAAAATTGGAACACGCGCAACTATCGTTGGCTCACTCATTGGTTTGCTAGTTGCGGGTCTTGGAGTATTTGTATTCGCTGGCGCGGGTCAGATTACTTACTGGATTGGTGGATTGGCGCTTTGCTTGTTTGTTGGCCCAGCGCAAGCATCATCTCGAACATTCGTTGCAAGATTCTCACCACCTAATCGCGAGGGTGAAGTTTTTGGTTTGTATCAAACCACCGGTCGCGCTGCAAGTTTCTTATCGCCAGCGGCTTGGTGGATTGCAACCACAATTGCGGCGGCCGCGGGAATAACGGCAACCGCAATTTTCGGAATCATTGGTTTGATGGTTGTGCTTGGCGGTGGATTGTGGTTGTTGCTTAGCGTCGATGCGAACCCAAAAGTTAGCTACTCGAACTAACTAGTTAATTACTGCTCTAGCGGAGCCTTGCCAACATCGGTGCGGTGAAAGTTCATAAACGAACGCGATGCGGTTGGTCCGCGCTGACCCTGATAACGGTTCAAGTATTTTTCCGAACCGTACGGTGTCTCGCTTGGAGATGACAACTGGAAGAAACAAAGCTGACCGATCTTCATTCCTGGCCAAAGTTTGATTGGCAATGTTGCCATGTTTGAAAGTTCGAGAGTCACGTGCCCGTTGAATCCTGGGTCAACGAAACCCGCGGTCGAGTGAGTAACTAATCCAAGACGACCTAGCGAGCTCTTGCCTTCTAGTCGAGCGGCAACATTGTCAGGAAGTTTTACAAACTCATAAGTCGAACCAAGAACGAATTCACCAGGGTGCAAAATGAATGGTTCGTCAGGCGCAACTTCGACGAAACGAGTCAGTTCGGCTTGCTCTTCACTCGGGTCAATGTATGCGTATTTGTGGTTGTCAAACAATCTAAAGAAGCGATCAATGCGCACATCGAATGAAGATGGCTGCAACAAATTCATGTCGAGCGGTTCAAGGCCAATCTGGCCGGCTTCAATGGATGCGCGGATATCGCGGTCTGACATAAGCATGGTGCCCAGTTTATCGGGCACTTAGCCCGCTAGTGGTCTAGACCTACCGCCTGATGAATGCGTTTTAGCCACTTCGGAGCCCACCAGTTCGCGCTTCCGAAAAGTCGCATCAAGGCAGGTACCAGAAGTGCGCGCACGATAGTTGCGTCGAGCAAAATTGCGAACGCGATTCCGAAACCTAGTGCCTTCATGATCGAAACACCGCTGGTTGCAAATGCGGCGAAGCTAAATGCCAGCACCAGTGCGGCAGCGGTGATGATGCGGCCAGACTTTTGCAAACCAATTGCAACCGACTCGGTTGTCGAAAGACCAAGATCGTGTTGTTCTTTAATTCGACTCAGCAAGAAGAGTTCGTAGTCCATCGATAAACCGAATGCCA
>JBJTNR010000143.1:0-6009 GCA_046074145.1 Rhodoluna sp. | reverse complement strand
TTTTGGTTAGCGCAATTCACGCCGCGAGAATCTAGTGACGCTAGCGATTAGGGTTATACCTTGTCTCGACGTGGCTGACGGTCGAGTTGTGAAAGGCGTCAACTTTGCAAACCTCAGAGATTCAGGCGATCCTGTTGAACTTGCAAAAAAATATTTCGAAGCTGGAGCAGATGAACTAACTTTTTTAGACGTCAATGCCACTAATGAAAACCGCGGCGCTATGTACGACCTGGTTTCTCGAGTTGCCGAGGCTGTTTTTATACCGCTGACAGTAGGAGGCGGCATCAAAACTTTGCAGGATGTTGATCAATTGCTACGTGCTGGCGCAGACAAAATAAGCATTGGTTCCGCTGGTGTTGCTAACCCGAATATAATTGCTGACATCGCGGATAGATTTGGAAGTCAGGTTCTTGTTTTGTCGATGGACATTAAAAGAGAAGCAAAACAAAAGTCCGGTTATACCGTTACTACCCACGGTGGGCGGAGAAATTCCAACCTCGACGGATTGGCTTGGGCCGAAGAGGCTATTGCCTTAGGGGCTGGGGAGCTTCTCCTAAATTCCATTGATGCCGACGGCGTCAAAAGCGGTTTCGACATCTCGATGATTACAGCATTTAAAAATTTGGCAACTATCCCTTTGATTGCTTCTGGTGGAGCTGGTTCTGCTCAACATTTTCCGGCAGCCGCTAAAGCCGGCGCGGACGCCCTTCTGGCTGCTTCAATCTTTCACGAAAACTCTGTAAAAATTAGTGAAGTGAAGAATGCCCTGGATGAGGCTGGCTTCTCAGTTCGACACGAGTCAATTTAGGTGGAAACCTCACATGTCAAGTAATTTCGATTTCTCCAAAATCCGATTCAACGCTGATGGTCTTATCCCAGCAATAGTTCAGTCGGTAAATACCAATCGGGTTTTGATGTTGGCTTGGATGAATCAGGAATCCCTGACCGCGACAATAGAAAACAATAGGACCGTTTTTTTCTCTCGTTCTCGGAATGAACTGTGGTTCAAAGGAGAAACCTCAGGCAACATCCAAAAACTTATTTCGATTGATTTGGATTGCGATTCAGATGCAGTTTTACTACGAGTAGAGGAATCTGGACCGGCTTGTCACACGGGCTTGGAGTCTTGTTTCGACTCTCAACACATTCATGGGAGCAATTGATCAAATTGTCTGCTCTAAACCTGACTGCAGCTGAAGTCGATGAGCTCGCTAAAACGCGAAAAATAATTCCAATTGTTATCTCCATCCCATTGAATGGCCTAAATCCATTAAATATTTATAGCGAACTGGCAGGTGGGAGATCGGGCACTTTTCTTCTTGAGTCTGCGCAACAGGGCGTTTGGTCTAGATATAGCTTTGTTGGCATTCGTAGTCGTGGAACAATCACCATGTCTAAGGAGCATTCCATTCAGTGGCATTCCGAAGCGAATAAATCACCGCTTCCGGGTGCTAATCAAACTTTACCCAACGACCCTTTCGCAGCTTTATCTACAATTCAATCCGCATGGAACACCGAACCGATTTCAAACTTACCGATGCTAACCAGTGGCCTGGTTGGTGTTTTAAGCTGGGATTTAATTCGAAGTATTGAAAAACTCCCTAAAGCGCCGGTAAAAGATTTCCCCGTCCCTACGGTTGCCATGAGCATGATCGAAGATCTTGCAATTATTGACCATAAGTTGCAGCAACTTTTGTTAGTTTCGAACATTTATGTTGACGACGAACTGATTATCGACGAAGCTTATGCGACCGCATTGCGCAAGCTTGAAACAATGGAGCGCAATCTAACTGCAATCGAAACAACTCCATTGCGGGCCTTTAATACAAGTTCCGAACTTGAGTATGTACCTCGCACAGAAAAACAAGCCTTTCTAGATTCAGTATTCAAGGCCAAGGAATATGTAAGAAAGGGCGACGTTTTCCAGGTTGTTGTTTCACAGCGGTTCGACGCTACGTGTGAAGCTGAAGCAATTAACGTTTACCGGGCTTTGCGGCAGATTAATCCAAGCCCGTACATGTATCTTCTACATTTCGAGGATTCGGACGGGCCGTTTGCCGTTGTTGGCTCTTCACCCGAAGCGCTGGTTACAGTTGTTGGCGAAGATGCAGTGACCCACCCGATTGCGGGTTCTAGACCTAGAGGAGTGACGGATTCCGAAGACGAAAATAGAGCAAATGAACTAATCGCGGACACCAAGGAAAAAGCTGAGCATCTGATGTTGGTTGATCTGGCCAGAAATGATTTATCAAAAGTATGTCAACCAGCGACGGTTGAAGTTACTGAATTTATGGAGATTCATAGATTCAGCCACATCATGCATTTGGTATCAACCGTTTCAGGCAAGTTGCGCTCTGGTGTAACTCCAGTCGATGTTTTCAAAGCGACTTTTCCAGCGGGAACTTTATCAGGTGCACCGAAACCCAGAGCCCTTGAAATCATTGAGGAGGTTGAAACATCCAACCGAGGAATTTTCGGCGGGGTGGTTGGTTATTTTGATTTCAGTGGCAATGCGGATCTCGCCATTGCGATTCGCACAGCTTTGATTCGCGGAAATGTTGCACACGTACAAGCTGGGGCCGGAATTGTTTTAGATTCAGATCCAGAGTCGGAGTACCTTGAAACTATTTCTAAAGCTTCTGCTCCGTTGCGAGCAATCTCAATGGCGAATTCAGTGCGGAAATGACTTTCCTTAGAAATCGCACAAGAGCCTTGTTCGGAGCCTTATTGCTTACCGGGCTGGTTGCAATTTCATTCTCAGTCGATTTGATTTCACTCAAAATGACTCCTAATGATGCAACAGTAACCATTCAAAGTTTTGATGGTTTCACCAGTTACCCCTGGGTTTCTGCTTTGCTTTTGGTGCAAAGTGCAAGCCTTCTCACATCATTCTTCGTAAGCAAGAAAACTCAATTGTTGGTTATTTCATTTGGCTGGCTTTCAGCATTGCTGCTTCTGGTGTTTTTCGTACTAGTTATTTCTTTTAAAGACACGTCCGCCTTAACCTCGCAAATTGAAAGCGCGACTGGAATTGCGGTTAATCACGGTCTAGACGGCGTTGAAGTGTCTATTGAAAATGGAGCCTGGTTAGCTTTAGCCGCAACGTCATTGGCTTTGGGGTATCTAACCCTTGCGACATTGAATCAAAATAAATGGCAAACGAAATCAGGCGTAGTTACCAAATCTTTGACCAAGAAACCTGCCTCGGACTCGATTTCTCTTTGGGATAGCCAACGCTAGTTATTCCGCTATTTTTGTTAGAATTGGGCTAACACTGAAAGGCTTGTAATGTCACAGAATTCGAATGACCCTGGTCACGGAGACTCGGTAGCCGCTTGGACCGCAGTCATCATTATCATCGTTGCTTTTGCGTTAGGTACGCTGGCTTTTTGGTTTGATCAGGCTGCTTTGGTTTGGGCTTCTTTTGGTTTGGCATTGGTGGGCTTAGGCACCGGTCTTTTCTTGAAACGCTCTGGTTACGGTGTAGGCGGCGCAAAGTCCAAGAGTAAGCACTAGTGCTTGAAGATCTTTATCACGGAGCTTTAGCCGACGCCGCGATCCGTCAAGAAACCCAGGATTTCGCCGCTGTTGAAAAAGCAGCATTAGGTAGTAGCCCGGCGCTAAATGTAGCGGAGGTCTTACGCCCAGATGCAAAAGTAAAAATTCTGGCCGAAGTAAAACGTGCTTCTCCATCACGCGGGGACCTTGCTCAGATTGCCAATCCCGCGGAACTTGCGAGAATTTATGCTGATAACGGCGCATCGGCGATAAGTGTTCTAACCGAGGAACGAAAATTCAAAGGTTCACTTAAGGACTTGGCAGCAGTCAGAGCAGCAGTTGACATTCCAATTCTGCGCAAAGATTTCATAGCCAATGAGTATCAGCTTTTAGAAGCCCGCGCCGCTGGCGCTGACATTGCACTCTTAATCGTTGCCGGTTTAGAAAGTAAATTACTGCGACGTCTTTTCGATTTCACTTCACAACTTGGCATGATGCCATTTGTGGAAACACACTCGGCTGACGAATTGCGGATAGCGGCTGATTTGGGTGGTCGCATGATAGGGGTCAATGCGAGAGATCTCTCCTCTTTCGAAACTGACCGCAATCTTTTCGAGAAATTAGTCGATTTATTTCCGGCGGGTGCAATAAAAGTAGCGGAATCGGCAGTGAGAACAGCAGAAGATGTTTTGCATTACCGCCAAGCAGGGGCTGATGTTGTGCTGGTAGGCGAGGCTCTAGTCAAAGGGAACCCCGCCGAGATGCTCCTATCATTTTTGGCTTAAATTGGAAACGTAGAATATAAACATGTCGAATTTAAGGAATGCGGTCGGGCCGTATTTTGGCGAGTTCGGCGGCAGGTTTGTACCAGAATCCTTGATAGCTGCTTTAGACGAACTGACCGATGTTTACGAGTCTGCAAAAAAGGATTCCGCTTTTCAAAGCGAATTAGCAGAGCTGCATCAAAATTACACCGGTCGTCCTTCTATCATTACCGAAGTTCCACGTTTCGCTTCACACGCTGGTGATATAAGAATCTTTTTGAAACGTGAAGACCTGAACCACACTGGATCACACAAGATCAATAATGTTTTAGGTCAAGCACTGCTTGCCAAACGCATGGGCAAGTCGCGAATAATTGCCGAAACCGGGGCTGGTCAGCACGGCGTGGCAAGTGCTACTGCCGCGGCACTATTTGGTCTTGAGTGTGTCGTATACATGGGTGAAGTAGATACTGAGCGGCAGGCTTTGAATGTAGCTCGCATGCAATTACTCGGTGCAAAGGTCATTCCCGTAAAAACCGGTAGTCGCACCTTGAAAGACGCAATTAATGAAGCTCTGCGCGATTGGGTGGCTAATGTCGATAACACGCATTACTTGCTAGGCACAGTAGCCGGACCACACCCTTTCCCAACTATGGTTCGTGATTTCCATTCCGTAATTGGTATTGAAGCCCGTAGCCAAATGCTTTCTCAGTATGGATTCTTACCAACCGCACTAGCAGCTTGTGTCGGTGGTGGCTCGAACGCAATCGGTTTGTTTCACGCATTTCTTGATGACGAGGATGTAAAAATATTCGGCTTTGAAGCGGCTGGTGAAGGAATGGACACAAATAAACACGCTGCAACTTTGAATTATGGAAGGCCAGGAGTTTTACACGGTGCTCGTAGTTACATGCTGCAAGACGCCGACGGACAAACGCAAGAAAGCCATTCGATATCTGCTGGTCTTGATTACCCGGGCGTCGGACCCGAACACTCGTGGTTGAAAGACATTGGGCGCGCTGAGTACAGAGGCATTTCTGACGCCGAGGCAATGGATGCTCTCAGATTGTTGAGTCGCACCGAGGGGATAATCCCAGCAATCGAATCGGCGCATGCTCTAGCGGGTGCTCTAAAACTTGGTTCCGAATTGCCTGCCGGATCTTCAGTTCTGGTTAACCTAAGCGGTCGTGGCGATAAAGATATGGAAACCGCAGCAAAATATTTCGGTCTACTGGACAACAAATAATGAGTGCTACTTCAAAAGTTCTAAAGGCAAATAAGCGTTCTGGTAAGGGTTCCCTTATCGGTTATTTTCCGGCGGGATTTCCTACTCTTGACGAGTCAGTAGATGCAGCGATCGCCATGTGTAAAAACGGCGTTGATGTTTTGGAACTTGGTGTGCCATATTCCGACCCAGTAATGGATGGGTTGGTTATTCAGCAGGCAACAGAAAGCGCACTTGAGCACGGGTTTAAGCTGCCTCAGGTTTTCGAAGCGGTAAAGCGAATCTCGGCTGCAGTAGACACACCTATTTTGGTGATGACTTATTGGAACCCGGTTCTTAGCTATGGCGTAGAAAGATTCGCGACAGATCTCAAAGAGGCAGGTGGCGCTGGTCTAATCACTCCAGATTTAATTCCCGATGAGGCCAAAGAGTGGCTTGAAGTTTCTGACAAGCTGCAACTGGACCGAGTTTTTCTAACGGCACCAACCTCTTCTAAAGAGAGAATTCAGAACGCTTGTGATC
>JBJTNR010000142.1:0-5379 GCA_046074145.1 Rhodoluna sp. | reverse complement strand
CGCGGCGGGACCACGCATCGGTAAAGATGTGCAGGCGGTGATCCAAGCCGCCAAGGCAGGCAATTGGAGCGAAACCGACGGAAAAGTTATCGCCGGGGGAATCGAACTCGCTGAAGGCGAATATGAAATCGATTTGGTTGCCGATACTTCAAAAGGAAACTCAGAAGTAGAAGTCACCGAACACATCGGCATTTTGCCTTCCGGTGGTTTCTTGATTCTTGACGCCAAGGTGACTGCGGAACTTGCCGCAGAAGGTTTGGCCCGAGACGTAATTCGAGCAATTCAGCAGTCCCGAAAAGACGCCAACCTCGATGTCAGCGATCGAATCAAATTGGTGCTTTCCGCAGACGCCGACGTTTTGGCGGCAGTCAGTGCGCACGAAGAATTAGTTAAGGGTGAAACCCTAACTCTCGAACTAGAAACGAAAAACACAAGCAACTTGAACAATCCGGTAGCTGTCGGAGATGATCAGCAGGTAGAAATTTTGGTGGCGAAACTTTGAATGACCACCTAGGCGAAGACCAATACTGGTCAATCAAAGCTAAAGAGGTTGAAAACGCGTTGCTAATACGTGTTCCCGAAAACAAGATTCGTCCAAGACTGGAACCCACAGCGCGATTAGCCGAATTGCTTGGAGACCCGCAAAAGTCTTACCGAATCATCCACGTAACTGGCACCAATGGCAAAACCAGCACCAGCAGATTTATCGAACGCATTTTGCGCGAACTCGGTCTTCGAACCGGAAGACTAACTAGCCCACATCTAGTCAGCCTGAATGAACGCATTTCTATCGACGGTGAATCGGTAAGCGACGAAAGGCTTTATTCGATTTGGCTAGAAATCGAACCAATTGTCGAATTGGTCGATGCCGAATTGGCCGCCGCCGATGAATCGCCACTTACTTTTTTTGAAGTTCTTACCGTGCTGGCGTTTTCTATATTTGCCGATGCACCAATCGATGTTTTAGTTCTCGAAGTTGGCATGGGTGGAACCTGGGACTCGACAAACATTGCCGATGCGGATGTTGCGGTTTTCACTCCGATTTCGTTAGATCACACCGATCGCCTAGGGTTAACGGTTGCCGAGATTGCCGCAACTAAGGCTGGAATCATCAAACAGTCGAGCATTGTGGTTTCTGCAAATCAGAAAGATGAAGTTCTACAAATTTTGCAAGAGCGCTCAGAAAGATTTGCCGAACAGTTTGCAGCGGCACCAACAGACTTTGCATTGGTCGCCACCGAAGCAAACGATATTGGGCAGAAGCTTTCTATTAGAAGCATGGCCGGTGAATATTCCGGCCTGAATCTACCGGTACATGGCCTGCACCAGGCCGAGAACGCCATACTCGCTGTTGCAGCGGTCGAGGCGTTTCTTGGAGGCACGAAGCAGCGACTGCTCGATGAGGTTGTTCGAGCCGCGTTCGCAGATTTTTCTTCACCAGGTCGCCTGCAAGTTATCTCGCGTGAACCGCTGACGATTCTGGACGCAGCCCACAATCAACACGGGGCTGAGTCGCTGGCTCGCTCTCTAAAAGAATCTTTTGGTTCGCCATTTGCCGTTGGGGTGATTTCGATTCTTGGTGAAAAAGATGCTCGATCTTTTTTTGAGACCCTGGATGACAGCCTCGTCGAGATCGTGATTACGCAATCCGATTCGCCGCGTGCAATACCTGCCGAAGAATTGGCAAACATAGCTCGCGACGTTTTTGGAAATGATCGAGTCTACGTTCAGCCGAATCCAATAAAAGCCATCGATTTTGCTCGAACCTTGTTGCCTAATGGCCGGCTGTCGGCAATCGTAATCACCGGTTCGGTAACTTTGATTGGGCAAGTATTAAAACAAAAACAGTTAGAGGCAGATCAAGATGCGTAATAAATCAACAAAACGAGCGTTGGGTTCGATGCTGATGGCTTTCGAATCATTCGTGGTCTTTTTTGCAACCCTGGTTGCCTTTGGCTTAAAAGTTGCCGACGGTCCAACCGTTTGGGCCGTGGGTTTAAGCATCGCGTTCTTGCTAATTCTGACTCCGGCAATCTTAGGCAAGCCACTAAGTTATCCGTTTGGTTGGTTTTTGCAGGTGATTGTCATTGGCTTGGGAATTTGGGTACCACTGATGTATGTCGTCGGCGGGATATTTCTTTGCCTATGTGCATGGGCCATGATTGCCGGTGGCACAATTGATAAAGCAAGAGCGGCACTAGAAAAACAAAATCAATTAGGCGCCTCTGGCCACTAAGGAGAAACCGATGACTAATCAACAGACCCTGGTGCTAATCAAGCCAGACGGCGTAAATAGAAACCTAATTGGCGAAATCATTTCGCGCATTGAGGCTAAAGGCTACGTTGTGGTTGACCTTAAGAAATTCACCCCAAGTCGCGAACTTCTTGCCAATCATTACGCCGAACACGAAGGCAAACCTTTCTACGAACCGCTCGTTGAATTTATGTCGAGCGGAGACGTGGTTGCCATCAAGCTTGAAGGCAACCGAGTCATCGAAGGTTTCAGAGTGATGGCCGGCGCAACCGATCCAACTTTGGCACTGCCTGGAACCATCCGTGGTGATTTGGGCAGAGACTGGGGCTTAAAAGTTCAGCAAAACTTGGTTCACGGCTCTGACTCCGAAGAGTCGGCCGCTCTCGAACTTGCACTCTGGTTTTAATTAAAGATTTTTTAGCGGAACAGGCTTGGCCAAGAGTTCCAGAATCGCACAATAATTACTGCGACGATTAGCACTTCGAAACCAAGAGTAAAAAGCCAAGATTTCTCATAGGCACGATCAAAAAATCCAACGAATCTGAGCGGCGTATCAATGAATCCATCTTTGGCGCCAAATAGAAAAACTTTGAAAAAGAGTGGAATCATTGCCGCCCAGGCAACCATGCAATATGGGCAAAGCACGTTAATCACGAAAGTGCTTTGAGTCCACAACCAAACCACGAATAAAAATCCCATGGTGATTCCGATGGCGAATATTCTCCAGAACCAGGCCGCAAATTTTGCTCCGGCCAAAATTGCAACACCAACCGCAATCGGCGCAACAAATCCGGCTAGCCCAAGAATCGGATTTGGAAATCCGAGTAGTGAAGCCTGTGGGGTCAGCATTACTGATTTGCAGGAAATGAATGGATTCAAGTCACAACTCAAAGTTGCATTTGGATCGGTGGCAACGTGAATTCTTTCGAGCACTAGCGAAAATGCCGCGAACCAGCCAAGTAAGCCCGTCCAAATTAGAGTGATGGCAAAGCCGCGGTCTGGCTCATGGGTTATGCCGGTTGCGGGCTTAATTGCACTCATAGAGCCAGTATTGCACGCGTTGCTGATGACAATTTGAGAGCTAGGTGTCATACTTTAACTAGTTGGAACCGCCACATTCGGTTTTGACCAAAGAATTAGCGAGGACCAAGCGCTTTTATCGCATCAGACCCATCGGGCAGCGTAAGTCGCAAAATAAAAGTCACTCGCGTGAAGGTTTGGCTGTTAGCAAACGCGAACAGCATGGATTTGAGCCCTAGGGCCTAGTGAATGTGGCCTAGGTTGGGCAGCTTGGAGTGCACCAGAAATGGTGAAAAAAGAAGAATCAGTCGCACCTGCGGACAAAGAAAACAAAGTAAAAAAGTCTGCCGCGAAAAAAGAAAAAGTAACTGGCGAAAAGAAATCAGCAGCCAAGAAGGCTCCCGCTAAAAAAGCCCCAGCGACCGTTGATGAAGTTGTCGAAAAGGCAACCAAAAAATCACCACGCCTAAAGGGCAAAAAAGAAGCAGCGGTTGCTGAATCGAAGTCAAGCTCAACCGAGTCAGCGAAGTCGAGTCCGGTCTCGGCAACTTCGTTGATGTTCATGGCGCCAGATCTGCCTACGCCATCCGTGGCCAAAAAAGACGAGAGCCACCTTCGCCGTCGCTCACGTCGACGCGCGGGGGAGTCAGTTGACGTTGATTCAAACTCGGCAGCAAATGTTGTTGTAAAAGTTCGCACACCTCGTGAACCTAAAAAGCCAAGCAATGAGCCTTCAAAGGTTAAGGGCTCGACAAGACTTGAAGCGAAGAAGCAGCGTCGTCGCGATGGGCGCGATGCCGGTCGCCGACGAAGCACCATCACCGAGTCCGAATTTCTGGCTCGTCGTGAAGCCGTTGACCGCAATATGGTGGTTCGTTCCAAAGACGGCAAGATTCAAATTGGCGTTCTTGAAGACAAAGTTTTAGTCGAACACTATGTAGCAAAAGCCGCCGAAGCATCGCTAATCGGAAACGTGTACCTGGGTAAAGTTCAAAACGTTTTGCCGTCAATGGAGGCGGCTTTCGTGGACATTGGTCGCGGACGAAACGCTGTTCTTTACTCGGGTGAAGTCGATTGGGAACTTGCCGAAACCGGTAATCAACCACGTCGAATCGAACTTGCACTCAAATCGGGCGACACGGTTTTGGTTCAAGTGACCAAAGATCCAGTCGGTCAAAAAGGCGCTCGACTCACCAGTCAGGTCTCACTTCCTGGTCGCTATTTGGTTTACGTTCCAAATGGCTCGATGAACGGAATTTCACGCAAGCTTCCTGATTCGGAGCGAGCTCGACTAAAGAAAATTTTGAAAGAGATTCTTCCTGAAGACGCCGGTGTGATTGTTCGAACCGCAGCCGAAGGCGCAACCGAAGAACAACTGACATTAGACGTGCAGCGTCTACAGCAGCAGTGGGAAACAATTTCTAAAAAAGTTGAAAAAGGCCAAGCTCCGGCACTGTTGCACAGCGAGCCAGACCTCACTGTCAAAATCGTTCGCGATGTATTCAACGAAGACTTCCAGAAGATGATCATTTCAGGAGACGATGCCCGCGAAGTCATCGAGGAATATTTGGCTTCGGTCGCACCCGACCTGCTCGAGCGCGTTGAAAAATACGAAGGCACCAAGGATGTATTCGACGAATATCGTGTCGGCGAGCAAATTGCTAAGGCTCTCGAGCGCAAGGTATACCTACCATCAGGTGGTTCGCTAGTTATCGACCGCACCGAAGCCATGACCGTGGTTGACGTCAACACCGGAAAATTCGTTGGCTCGGGCGGAAACCTCGAAGAGACCGTAACCAAGAACAACCTCGAAGCAGCCGAAGAGATTGTTCGCCAGCTAAGACTTCGAGACATCGGTGGAATCATCGTGGTTGACTTCATTGACATGGTTCTTGAGTCAAACCGCGACCTGGTTCAGCGACGTTTAATGGAATGCCTAAGCCGCGACCGCACCAAGCACCAGGTCGCCGAAGTTACTTCACTGGGTCTGGTCCAGATGACTCGTAAGAAGCTTGGTATTGGCCTTCTCGAAGCCTTCAGTGAGCCTTGTGAAGCCTGTGCAAGTCGCGGTGTGATTGTTCACCACGAGCCAATCATGCGCTCGA
>JBJTNR010000141.1:0-6610 GCA_046074145.1 Rhodoluna sp. | reverse complement strand
GGAAAATTTACTAATCTCGTAGACGCTTTTTTTACTTCAACCTCCGCTGTTGCGGTCACCGGCTTGACGACACTAGATACCGCAACGCACTGGAATATGGTGGGGCAAATTGTCATAGCAATTCTTATTGAAATCGGCGGTTTTGGAATTGTGAGTTTTGCGACATTAATTGCTCTGCTTTTAGACGGCGGCAGAATTTCAATCAGAGGTCGCATGAATGCCAGCCTTGAATCTTCGGCGCCGGTTCCAGATGTTAGATCGCTATTGCGAAACATCCTTGGATTCATGTTCTCGGTGCAAGCTTTGCTGGCACTAATTCTTGCAATTCGATTTTATTTTTACTACGGATACGACTTGCAGAAAACAATTGGTCACTCAATTTTTCATTCGATCTCAGCATTTAATAATGCCGGGTTTGCACTCTACTCGAATAACTTGATTGGCTTTTCGTGAGACGCATTTGTACTAATTCCAATTTTTCTAGCGGTGTTTATTGCAGGTTTTGGCTTTCCTGTTTTAGTAGAGATGCGCAGAAGATTCTCTGACAAAATCAGATTTTTTTTCAAAAAGATGCCGATACATAATTTACCTAAGCAGTGGTCGCTGAATAGCAGAATTATTTTGATTGGAACCACATTCTTGTCTTTGGCTGGCGCCTTATACATCTCATTAATTGAATGGAATAATTCAGCAACCCTTGGCGCAATGAGCACAGGCGACAAAATCAGCAACAGCCTTTTTGCTTCAATCATTGCCCGCACTGCTGGTTTTAATTCAGTCGACATATCAGCTATGCATCCGACAACATGGTTGGGCATAGACTTCTTAATGTTCATTGGTGGCGGCAGCGCTTCGACCGCAGGCGGCATAAAAATAGGTACCGCTGTCGTGCTGGCATATGTTGTATTTGCAGAGATGCGTGGAGACAACGCGGTAAATATTGGCAATAGAAGATTGCCAAGATCCATGCAACGCCAGGCATTGACCATTGTTGCCCTTACTTCGGCGGTAATAATTGGCGCAACAATTATTCTGAGACTTTTTACAGATTTCAGTCTTGATTCAATTTTGCTCGAAGTTATATCTGCAATCGGAACCGTAGGGTTAAGTTCAGGAATAACTCCAAACCTTCCAATTTTTGCCAAAGTATTGATTGCTTTATTAATGCTTTTCGGGCGCCTCGGACCCCTAATTGTTGCGACTTCGCTGGCGGGCAAGATCGGCAAACGTCATTTCGAATACCCTAAAGAAAGACCTCTGATCGGCTAGATCTAGGCAAATTAGAAAATTGGTAAATATGTCTGAATCACAGGTACCGCGTCGCAAACGCAGTTTTCATTCGGCGAGTGTCGCCGTCATCGGTCTTGGTCGCTTTGGTTCGGCCTTGGCTCTTGAATTGGTAAAAGGCGGACATCAAGTTCTAGGAATAGATACCGATGAAAAGATTGTTCAGAATCTGGCAAATGATTTAACCAACGTGGTAACTGCAGACACTACCGACGAAGATACATTGAGGGAACTTGGAATCGCCGAGATGGACAGCGCAGTCGTGGCAATTGGCGCCGACCTTGAATCTAGTATCTTGACTACCTCTCTTTTATTGCAACTCGGAGTCAAAACAGTTTGGGCCAAAGCTAACTCTGTAGCACACGGAAAAATTCTGCATCAGCTTGGCACTCATAAAGTTATTTTTCCTGAATTAGAAATGGGTCGTCGTGTGGCGCACCAAGTTTCGGGGGAATCTCTTGATTACGTGCAGATCGATGAAGACTTCGTGATGGTTAAGGTTGAATGCCCTGAATCGTTTGATGGTAAAAACCTTGCAGAACTTCGCATTCGCGCAGAGCATGGTGTCACGGTTGTCGCCACGAGCCATCAGGGTGCCGGGTATCAACCGGCATTCCCAGAAACCGTGCTTCATAGCGGTGACGTCTTAGTGGTTGCTGGCCGCAAAAAACCACTAGATGTTTTTTGCCAGCTCAGTTAATTGATTTAGTAACTCGCACCGGCACCAGCGCCCAAAGAATTGCTGTTACGTCGATAAATTCTTGAGCAATCGCACTCTCGGTCGCATTTAGAACTCCCAAAGCTCCTCCGAACATCGCCACCACGGCAAGTGCCATACCTACCCCGGCAGCCTGCAAAGCACGAGCACGAGAACCTTTGGCTACCTGAACTGCCGTAGCCAAATGTTTAATTGAATCCTCGATTATGACCACGTCTGCCGCCTCACTCGCAGCAGTAGCACCACGCGCGCCCATTGCCACACCTACAGTTGCAGCTGCCAGTGCCGGCGCGTCGTTTATGCCATCGCCGACGGCAACCACCGAGCCTTTTGAAGTACGCATTTCATCGGCAACGATTTTCAATTTGTCTTCGGGCTTACATTCGGCAAAAACTTCATCTACACCAACTAGAGCACCAATTTCTTCCGCGGTGGAGCGACGATCGCCAGAGATCATGGCAACGCGCTTAACTCCAAGTTCACGAATCAAATCGATTGTTACCTTGGCTTCATCGCGAAGCGGATCATCCAAGCCTGCGACCGCTGCAAGTTGACCGTCAATCTTGATTGCAACTAAAAGCGCATTGCTGAGTTGAGCCCATTCCGGCAACGGCTCATCGGGCTGAGACACTTTCACTTTGCGACCAGCCACCAAACCACTCAATCCGGTGCCGTGTTCTTCTACGACATCGATTGCGCGTTCCAACATCAGCGAGTGTTTTTTGCCTTCATCGACAAGTGCCTTGGCGACTACGTGGGGTGAAGATTGCTCCAGAGATGCAGCCAATCGAAGCACTTCATTGCGATCTACCGTCGGTGCAAAAGCAATCGTCGAAATTTCTGGGCCACCCTGAGTAAGGGTTCCAGTTTTATCTAGCAAAACGGTCTCGGCACGAGCTAGTTGCTCGAGCGCGGCACCACCCTTAATGATCGCTCCGTGCGAAGCAGCCTTTGACATTCCGGCGATGATTGCAACGGGTACGGCAAGAATCAGCGGGCAAGGAGTTGCCGCCACAATCACCGCCACGGCATTCGAATAATTTCCGGTGATAATCCAGGTGCCGGCAGCCAGCAATATTGCGAATGGCACGAAGCGAACAGCCCACTTATTTGCCACGCGCACACCAGCCGCACTGTTGGCTTGAGCCTGCTTGACCAGTCGAACTAAGCCCGAATAAGTGGAATCTTCTGAGGTGTGAGTTGTGACTAATTCAACTTGCGAACCGGCGTTGACCACTCCCGACGAAACTTCTTCACCGTTTGCTAAAAACTTTGGAATCGGCTCACCGGTAAGTGCCGATTCATCGAAAACTCCAGTGCCAATTACAGTTCCGTCGATAGGAACCACTTCTCCAGAACGAACCAAGATACGATTACCAATTGCCACCTTCGCCAAAACCACATCGCGAACCTCGTTGTTCTCACTTATCAAATGTGCCGATTGAGGTGCTCGCGAAAGTAGTGATTCAAGTTGATTTCGTGCGCGCCCTTCAGCCCAGCGTTCTAGTGCTCGGCCGGTGGCGAGCATCAAGGTGATCACGCTAGCAGCGAGCCATTCTTGAGTGAACGATGTTGCGACGATGGAAATCAGTGCGAGCACATCGCTTCCGAATTCGCCGTCACGAACTGCACGAACCAATAATGAAATCGAGAGCAAAAGTCCGATTAATGCACCGAAACCATAAAAAAGTGTCGAAGCAAGTTCAATAGCCTGTGAACCAAAATATAGACCGCCGCTGAGGCTGAGTAATGCCGATATCAAAATCAGGTAGTCATTGCGAATGGTCTTGCTCACATTTCTAGTTTGCCAGCAAAATCGCGAGCAATAGACTCGAACATATGAGCGCTCCAACAATTCAATTTTTAGGTGCAGCGGGTACCGTCACCGGCAGTCGATTCCTCTTGAGTAACGATTCGGTTAAAGTCATGGTCGATGCCGGACTCTTTCAGGGACTAAAAGACCTTCGATTGAAAAATTGGAATCCGCTTCCGATTGATCCTTCCGAACTTGACGCGGTAATTCTTACTCACGCACATTTGGATCACTGCGGGTATATTCCCAAGCTGGTTAAAGATGGGTTTCGCGGCAAAATTTTTCTAACCGAATTTACCGGAGCACTTGCCGAAGTTGTCTTGTTAGATTCGGCTCGCATTCAAACCGAAGATGCAAAGTACGCGGCTAAAGAAGGTTTCTCTAAGCACAACCCGCCACTTGCCCTTTACGAAGAGCCAGATGCAGCAAAAGCCGTTAGCCAATTCAAGGCCGTTGATTTCCGAACCCGCACCCAGGTTGCGGAAAATACTTTTGTTACATTTCACCCGTCCGGGCACATCCTTGGCGCAGCCTTTGCCGAGGTGGAATTTTTTGGCAAGAAAATTTTGTTCACCGGGGACATGGGTCGACAGGCCCACCCACTTTTAGTTAGCCCCGACAAAATTCCAGCAGGAAAATTCGATGCGATCGTTACCGAATCAACCTACGGTGACCGCGAACATGCACCCACAACTACTAAATTCGAGGATGCAATCAACCGCACCATAAAGCGCGGGGGTTCGGTGCTGATTCCCGCCTTTGCGGTAGATCGAACCGAAGTTATTTTGATTCAGCTTCGTGAACTCATGGAAGCGGGAGCCATTCCGCATGTTCCGATTTACGCCGATTCACCGATGGCATTGAAGGCCTTGGCGTTTTATCGCAAAGCCATAAACGAAGAATCCGAGGAAATCCGCCCGGAGATTGCCCGAGACTGGAAAGGCAAAGATCCGTTCGATCCCGGCACGCTGGTTGAGCTCATGAGTGTTGAAGAATCTAAAAGCATCAATGAGCCGCAACAACCTTGCATCATCATTTCGGCATCTGGAATGGCAACGGGTGGACGAGTTGTGCATCACCTCAAAGAGATGCTTCCGCAAGAAAAGCACACAGTCATTTTGGTTGGCTTCCAAGCGATGGGAACACGCGGCCGCCGCTTAGCTGAAGGTGAAACAGCGGTAAAAATGCATGGCGAAATGGTTCCGGTGCGTGCGGAAATTGATCAAATCGAATCATTCTCGGTGCACGCCGATTCTGACGAACTAATCGCCTGGTTAAAGACTTCTACCGAAGCTCCGCAGCAAGTTTTCGTAGTCCACGGTGAAGCGGGAGCTGCCGATGAATTCGCAAACCGTATCAAATCTCAGCTCGGCTGGAAGAGTCACGCACCTAAAGACGGCGAGGCTTTCGAACTTTAACCGCGGGTCGGTTTACCTTAGATTCAATGTTCGCGAAAAATAAACTTGCTTCGATTGCGCTTAGTGGTGCTCTTGTTTTTGCGCTGACTATTCCTGCGGCACAGGCGGCGCCAACTCCGAACCCGAGTCCGACAGAAACACCAATTGCTCCAGCGACATGCAGCGCTAGCAAACAAATTAATAAGCCAGCCCTTGGAAAGTTCTACGCATACGTGGTCGATGTAAACACCGGTCACGTGCTGCTCGACATTCGTGGCAATGAAACCACACCGTCTGCATCCGTGTTAAAAGTTCTAAGCGTTTCCGCAGCGCTAACAAATTTGCCAGCCGACTACACGGCAAAAACTTCGGTGCTCACTTTGCCAAATGAACCAGGCACTATTGTGCTGCAAGGTGGCGGCGACCACACACTTTCAAATATGTCCAAGGGCAGCTATACAACATATGCCAAACCGGCTCGATTGGAAACACTTGCAACCCAGGTGCTTTTGGCTTGGGAAAACAAAGTGAAAATCAACAAGATTATTTTGGACGCCAGTTTTTTTAGCGGCGAAAGCTACAACTCCGCTTGGCTCGCTTCTGATCGCACCAATGGATACATTTCAAAAATCACCGGACTTCAGGTCGACAGCGATAGAAGAAATCCAGATCAAACCAGTAAGGCATATGACGGAACCAGATCAATAGATCCGATTATGCGCACCGGAACCTTATTCAAGGCTGCGCTAAAGGGCTTGGTTGCAAAAGGTGCGCAGCTAGTTATTGGCGGCACACCTAAAGCTGCTGTAGAACTCACATCGGTTTCTTCACAACCAATAACAACTTGGATGTCCCACGCAATTGGAATTTCAGATAACACCGAAACCGAATTCATCGCTCGTCATGCGGCAAAAGCCGCCGGGCTTTCGCCGTCATTCACTTCGATTCAACCGATGGTTGAAAACATGCTCGACGAGCTCGGCATTCACCACAGCGGTTTGGTCATGAAAGATGCTTCGGGCTTAGCTCAAGCCGATCGAGTAACACCAAAACTTATTACACAACTGATGGCTAAAGTTGCCAGCGGCGATTCCGCAATTACACCTCTAGAAAGTTATTTGCCAGTCGCCGGCGGCGCCGGTTCTCTAGTTGGTCGTTTTACGGGAGCCAATGCTGTGGCAAGAAAATATGTAAGAGGTAAAACCGGATTCATTCCGGGTCTTTATTCGCTAGCAGGAATTATTGATGCGCAAGATGGAAGCACTCTGGCTTATTCGATGTTTGCGCGAACCGCCGACGGAAAATCTGTCGGATGGTCGACTCGCAGCGCGCTAGATACAGTTGCAACGAGATTTTTTATTTGCGGCGCCGGCCTAGGCTTATAAACATCACGGT
>JBJTNR010000140.1:0-20574 GCA_046074145.1 Rhodoluna sp. | reverse complement strand
CAAGCGCCAATGATTGCACCGGCAATGGTGAGCGCGACTATGTCGGCGCCAACCTCGATAATCCAAACTTTAAAGCCTGCAAAAACTTTGAAGTTTGCCTGGCCAAATAATCGGTGACCCAACGAAGCTGCCGCTCCAATTCCGATTGCGAGAATAAACCCCATGAATGCACCGGCCGCGAAGTTGAAACCTTCTGCGGCAGAGCGAGCGATGCTAATTACGAATCCCAAAGTGGCAGCTTGAGCTAAACCACCTAGATAGGTTCCGAAAAACATGGCGAAAGTTTCGCTGCCTTTCATTTCTACTCTTTCGGTTGGCACCTGGCGTCCAAGTGCGCGAATCCAAATGGGGTAGAAAGTTTTCGGTCCAAACCAAATTGCTCCGATTGCGAAAGTTGAAAGTGAGGCTACGAAAACCGCGAGCCAATTAATTTGTAATAAATTCATGGAAAAATCCTACTCGCGGGCGGGCGAGTTAAGCGTGTTCGTCTAAGAAGTACTCGAGCGAGTCGAAATAGCTATTCATGCCATCGGTGGTTGCTTCGATTTGTTCTTCAGGCAGATCACCAAACTGACTGAACTTAACCCAAGTTCCATTAGCTCGTGGCTCGAACTCGATTGTAACTTTGTGAAACGGTGCGTTCTCGTCGCGAGCAGCAAACTCATCGGCACTCTGCGTGTAGCTCATGGTGTGCTCGATCTTTTTGTGTTTTTCGACATTCACATATTTGCCAAAAAAGTAGGCAACGAAGTCATTCATCGGCACGTCGACCGCAACAGTCCAAATTCCGCCCGGTCTGGCATCAGAGGTAACCGTTCCAGGCACAATCGAAAGCACTGTCGGGTGGTACCACTTTTCAAGCGAATCGGCATTTGTCCAGGCATCCCAAACTGTTTCAATTGAGTGCGGGTATTCGCGTTCTACCGAATAAAGAAATCTGTGTTCCAAAGCACTCACCTTTCAGTTGCTTTGCGGTTGATGGTTAGAATTCAAGCACACTAAAAGCTGTCGAAGGAAACAATGTTGCGAGGAAACAATGTCTAGCCGCCCAAAAATTCTCGTTATCGTTCACGACATCGATGATCACCTAAACGAGATGGCAAACCCGATTGCCGAAGCCGGAATCCTCATGGATACCTGGGATGCGCAAAACGAAACCGATCGCATGCCCGCAATCGAAGACCTCGACCAATACGACGGTGTGATTTCACTTGGTGCGCACGCCGGGGTGCTTGATGAGGCGCAGCATCCATGGATGCAGCACGAGCGCAAAATCATGCAGTGGGCACTCGACACCGAAACGCCACTTCTGGGTTTATGTTTCGGTTCGCAACTTTTGGCATCGACCGCTGGTGGACGAATTTACAAAGCCGACAAGGGCGAATTTGGTTGGACCAAGGTAAATGTTTTGCCTGAGGCAAAGAACGATCCGGTGCTTGGCACGTTGGCAAGCGACGCCGATGCATTCCACTTTCACTACGACACGTTTGATTTGCCTGATAACGCCGTGTTGATGGCCGAGACCAATGGAATGAATGAGGCGTTCCGCGTTGGTGACAAGGCATGGGCTACGCAATTTCACCCAGAGGTAGGCGTGGCGCAGCAGCTAGCTTGGCTCAGCACCTATCGTTGGGCATTTGATAAAGAAGGCATCGACATCGCCGAGCAAATCGAAAAGACCCACGAACTCGCCGCGAAATATCGCAAGCAGGCGTGGGATCTTTCCGAAGCTTTTGCTAAACAAGTTTTGGCGCACACAAAAAACTAAACGTTGAAACGGAATTCGACCACGTCGCCATCTTTCATGACGTAGTCCTTACCTTCCATGCGCACTTTACCCGCAGCCTTGGCGTCGTTCATCGAGCCGGCTGCCATTAAATCTTCGAATGAAACAATTTCTGCCTTGATGAAACCGCGCTGAAAGTCAGTGTGAATTACTCCGGCTGCCTGAGGCGCAGTCCAACCCTTGTGAATGGTCCAGGCGCGAGCTTCTTTCGGGCCGACTGTTAAGTAGGTCTGTAAACCAAGTGTGTCGAAGCCGATGCGAGCCAACTGATCTAGTCCAGATTCATCTTGACCTAGCGATGCCAAAAGCTCGTTTGCTTCTTCAGCGGAAAGATCGATCAGTTCGGACTCAACCTTGGCATCTAAGAAAACGGCTTCGGCTGGTGCCACCAAATCGGCAAGCGCTTTCTTCTTTGCCGCGTCGGTCAAAATCGATTCATCGACATTGAACACATAGATGATTGGCTTTGCTGTCAGAAGACCTAATTCTTTGATTGGAGTCAAATCAACGCTCGACGACGATAGCGGTTTGCCGGCATTCAATACGGCGAGCGCGGCATCTATTGCCTCGAGCGCAGCCGGTTCAGCCTTTTTACCTTTTACTTCTTTTTCGATTCGAGGACGTGCCTTATCGAGAGTCTCCATGTCGGCAAGAATCAACTCGGTATTGATTGTTTCGATGTCGCTCGCGGCATCTACCTTGCCGTCGACGTGGACCACATCACCGTCGACGAATCCGCGAACCACCTGAGCAATCGCATCGGCTTCGCGAATGTTCGCTAAGAATTTATTGCCCAGCCCTTCGCCTTCAGATGCACCTCTCACGATTCCGGCGATATCCACGAATGAAACCGGAGCCGGCAAGATTCGCTCTGAGCCATACATTTCGGCAAGTTTGCCAAGTCGCGGGTCGGGAAGGTTTACCACTCCGACGTTCGGCTCAATGGTGGCGAATGGGTAATTTGCAGCCAAAACATTGTTCTTGGTTAGTGCATTAAAGAGGGTCGACTTACCTACGTTTGGTAGTCCCACGATTCCGATTGTTAGAGCCACGAGGGTCAAGTCTAGCCGTCGCCATGAGGCAAACGACTTGGTGCCACTGGCAAACTAGTTCGGTGCCGCTTTCTTTTACAGCAATCGATTTCGAAACCGCAAATGGTTCACCGGCTAGCCCCTGCGCAGTTGGCTTGGTTCGTGTACGTGAAGGTGAGATCGCTGAAACTTTGGCGCTGCTAATTCAGCCACCTATTCCGCACGATTGGTTTCATGAGGGAAATATCGGAGTTCATGGCATTAAGCCCGAAGATGTAGCCGGTGCACCCTCGCTGAGTGAAGCACTGAGTCAGATGTTGGAGTTCATCGGCGATGATGTGTTGATTGCTCACAATGCGCCCTTTGACATGGGAGTGCTTCGAGCTTCGGCTTCACACATCGGTCATTCGCTACCTGATTTGAATTACGCTTGCTCGCTGGCTATTTCGCGCAAGACCTACAATCTCGAGTCGTATCGATTGAATTCGGTTGCCTATGCAATTGGGCACGAGGAATTTGACCACCACGACGCCTTGGCTGACAGCGATGCCTGCGCGCGCATTATTTTGCACGCGGCTAAATGCCACGGCGTCGATACTCTCGAAGCGCTTTTGGCCGAAACCAAACAGAATCTGAAGCCGCTGCTCCCCTAAAAAGTCAGTTGCTGGTGCGATACTCGCAACATGGATACTTTGCTCATTGTTGGGATTGCGCTGCTCGTCGGCCTGTTGTTGGGCGCAATTGTTGGATTTTTATTTGCCGACAGTCGGGCCAAGAAACAAGCTGCCGATGTTGGCGGTCAAGAGGGCAAGTTGCTCGAAGCAATAGGTCCGGTCAAGTTTCATCTCGAACAAATGCAGGCAGTAGTCACCCGACTAGAAAAAGATCGCACTGAACAGTTCGGCACCATTCAAGAACAGCTACGCAGCGCAATCGAATCTGACGCCGAGCTTCGCAAGCAAACTCAGGCGCTGTCTCAAGCGCTGTCTTCAAATAGCATTCGCGGCGTCTGGGGTGAAGCCCAGTTGCGCAAGCTTGTTGAACTTGCCGGTTTGATTAAGCATGCCGATTTCGATGAACAGGCAAGTTTTAACACCTCCGCCGGCGCTGGTCGCGCAGATATGGTGATCAATCTGCCCGGCGGCAAATCTTTGGCTATCGATTCAAAAGTTCCCTTCAATTCATATCAAGAAGCTTCCACTATTTCTGAACTTGCTAGCGGTGAAGAATTAGCGCGCCGTAATCGACTAATCGATGAACACGTCAAGGCAGTGAAATCCCATGTCGATGCCTTGGCTTCGAAGTCATATTGGACGGGACTTAACGCATCACCTGATTTTGTAATTGCTTTCGTGCCAAGCGAATCGCTCTTGTCTGCCGCTCTCGATGCCGATCCAGCGTTATTGGAATACGCATTCAAAAAGAATGTTGCCCTGGCTTCGCCGGTCAGCCTGTTTTCGGTCCTGAAAACAATCAATTACATATGGCGGCAAAATGTCGATGAAAATTCGGTTCGAAATCTAATCAAGCTCGGCAAAGAATTGCATGACCGTGTTGGCAAGCTCGGTGAATTCATTGAAAAACTTGGTCGTTCGATTGCTGCCACCGTAAAGGACTACAACGTTTTTGTTTCGAGCCTCGAATCCCGCGTGTTGGTAACCGCCCGCAAATTAAACGATCTCGATGAGAATGCCTTAGGCACCGATATCATCCCGGTGGCAAAAGAACTTGATGCCGCCCCGCAAACATTGACCGCCAGCGAGTTCACTGACCGCTAGCGCTCAACACGCGCACTAAGTGTTAACAAAGTCTGGCCCAAGTAAGGCCGTAGTTATACTTTTGCTAGCGTTCGACAATGGTGTTGGTTGCGAAAAAACACACCAAAGGAGCCTTTTCGATGTCTGGCAAATCGCCCGTAGTCACTCTGACCCCTGCACCAACGCTTGACCGCACATATTTTGTGCACGATCTAATCGAAGGTGGCGTAAACCGTGCCGATGATGTTGCCGAAGAACTTGCCGGCAAAGGAATCAACGTAACCCGCGCACTAAACCTGGTTGGAATTGCGGCGCCAGGAGTTGTGCCAATCGGAAACTCAGACCCGTCGGTTTTGAAGCGAACCGGTCACGCAGATTGGTTGGTTCCGCTTTGGGTCGATGGCACTCTTCGCGTTTCGACCACGATGGTGGTTAAAGACGGCCCAACTACAAAGGTGAACGAGGCCCCTCGCGCTCTCAGTGGTCAAGACTGGCAATCCGTTATTGAACTTACAGTTCGCACCGTGCGTGACAACGATGCGAAGTGGCTCGTGATCGCTGGTGCACTTCCAGTTGATAAATCGACAGGCAAATATGTTGACCTGACCCCGATTTTTGAGGAAATGAAAAAACTCGGAGTGCGCGTTGCACTGGACACATCTGGTGAACCACTTCAAAAATGGGCCAGCGCCGGTGCAGCTAGCGTGATGAAACCAAACGCAGAAGAACTTGCTTCGGCTGTCGGCCGTTCACTTTCGACCAATGGCGATGTCATCGATGCTGCACGTGAATTGATTTCCAATGGCGTCGAATGTGTTTTGGCGAGCCTCGGCTCAGACGGAATGATTGCGGTTACCGCAAAGAACTCCTGGCATGCCAAGACCCCGCCAATTAAGGTAATCAATACTGTTGGTGCGGGCGACTCTACCTTGGCAGGATTCCTCTCGGCTGTGGCCGCAACCACAAATGGGCCAACCGAAGAAAACTACTTTGTAGGCTTCGATGTTCCAGCCGGTTTGAAAATGGCAGTGCAGTGGGGTGCCGTAAAAGTTCAGCAGCCAACTTCGGGACTACAAAATCTCGACCACATGCCAGAGGCAACCGTGGTAGCCGAACCAGATCGAGCGACTGCGCTTAAGGAACCGGCACACGTTTAGCTTTGCTAACATCGAAATAAATTTCAGCCACAAGGGAGCGTAAAAGATGCCAGTAGCAACCCCAGATCAATATCTTGAAATGCTCGACCGAGCAAAGGCAAAGGGTTTTGCTTATCCGGCGATTAACGTTTCTAGCTCGCAAACCCTGAACGCTGCCCTTGCAGGGTTACAGGCAGCTGGTTCTGATGGCATTATCCAGGTCACCACCGGTGGTGGAGATTATTTCTCAGGCCCAACCATCAAGAACATGGCCAGCGGTGCTGCTGCGATGGCTGCGTTTGCCCGTGAAGTTGCCAAGAACTACGGAATTACAATTGCGTTGCACACCGATCACTGCGCCAAAGATCAACTCGACAAGTTAGTTCGCCCGCTGATTGCGATTTCGCAAGAGCGCGTCAAAGCCGGACAAGACCCGCTATTCAATTCGCACATGTGGGACGGTTCGGCGGTGCCAATGGCCGAGAACCTTCAAATTGCAAAAGAAATGCTGAAACTCACTAGCGGAATTGGTGCCGTTCTTGAAATCGAAGTGGGAGTAGTCGGCGGCGAAGAAGACGGTGTCGAGGGTGGAATGGGTGAACACCTTTACACCACTCCGGCAGATGGTTTGCAAACCGCCGAAGCGCTAGGTCTTGGTGAAAACGGTCGCTACATGGTTGCTCTTACTTTTGGAAATGTGCACGGCGTTTACAAGCCGGGAAATGTGAAACTTCGCCCTGAACTGCTTGGTGAAATCCAGGCCGCTGTCGGTGCAAAGTATGGCAAGGACAAGCCTTTCGATTTGGTGTTCCACGGCGGTTCGGGTTCAAGCCCGGAAGAAATTGCCGAAGCAGTTAGTCACGGCGTCATCAAAATGAACATCGATACCGATTTACAATATGCCTTCACTCGCCCGATTGCCGACCATATGCTCAAAAATTATGACGGTGTTATCAAGGTAGATGGCGAAGTTGGAAATAAAAAGGTCTATGACCCACGTGCCTGGGGCAAGGTTGGCGAGGCTGGAATGTCTGCACGTGTTGTCGAAGCGGCTCAAGAACTTGGGTCTGCCGGCAAATCTATGTCGCTCTAGTAGCGGCCCTGAAGATTAATCGCGTTTAGTTTTATTGCTGGTGTCTTGGCCGGCTGCCTTTAGATCTTTTCGTAGTTCTTTTGGCAGCGAGAATTGAACGTCCTCTTCTGCGGTTTGCACGGTGCGAACATCGCCGAAACCTCGCGCTGAAAGGTAAGTCAATACCTCATCGACTAATTCTTCGGGAACGGATGCTCCCGATGAAACACCGACAGTCTCAACGTCACTAAACCACTCTTCTTTTATTTCGCTAGCGAAATCCACTCGGTAAGCCGCTTTTGCACCAGCTTCGATAGCTACCTCCACTAATCGCACCGTGTTAGATGAATTTGCCGAACCAACGACAATAACCAATTCAGATTCTTTGCCGACTTTTTTTATCGCAACTTGGCGATTTTGAGTGGCATAGCAGATGTCATCGCTTGGCGGGTTTTGAAGGTCTGGGTAGGATTCTCGAAGTTTGTTGACTGTCTCGATAGTTTCATCGACCGAAAGCGTTGTCTGTGAAAGCCAAACCATTTTCTTGGTGTCACGAATTTTAAGTTTCTGAATGTCGTGTTCTTTGTCTACTAGCTGCACACGATCCGGTGCCTCGCCCGCGGTACCTTCGACCTCTTCGTGGCCTTCGTGGCCAATCAGCACGATGTCGAAATCTTCTTGTGCAAACCTCTGTACCTCGCGGTGAACTTTTGTAACTAAAGGGCAGGTTGCATCGATTGTGTTCAGGCCGCGGTCGGCGGCAGCCTGAACAACGGCCGGCGAAACTCCATGAGCAGAAAAGACCAGGGTCGAACCGGTCGGAACTTCATCGACCTCATCAACAAAAATCGCGCCTCGTTTTTCGAGCGAAGAAACCACGTGCTTGTTGTGCACAATTTGCTTACGCACATAAACCGGTGCCCCGTAATGATCTAGGGCCTTTTCAACAGCAATAACCGCACGGTCTACCCCTGCGCAATAGCCTCGGGGCGAGGCAAGAAGCACCTTTTTAGTGGCGGTATTGTTGATTTCGGTCACCCCTCAAGGATACTTTCCGCGATGGATTGTGGTGGCCGCTAACTGGAGGATCATGAGCGAATTCGAATCGGACTCAGCCTCTAAAGTCAGCAGCGAATTATCTCCTTGGCCGGTTTCACGACTCTCTCTAACACTCAAAGACTGGATCGAACGTCTAGGTGTTTTGTGGATCGAAGGCGAAATCGCCCAAATCAGACTGAACGCAAACAACATGTTTGGTTCACTTAAAGATTTACAGATTGAAAACAGCGTCGAGATTCACTCATGGACTGTAGACAAGATTCCTAGTGATTTAAAACAAGGCGATCGAGTTGTTGCGCTAATTAAACCGGCGTTCTGGCCTAAAGGTGGAAAAATCACCATGCAGGTTTTGGAGATTCGCAAGGTTGGCTTAGGCGAATTGCTCGAGCGCATCGAACGCCTGCGCGCTCAACTTACCGCCGAGGGGCTGACTTCGCCCGAGCGAAAGCAACCACTCCCTTTTTTGCCAAACAAAATTGGTTTGATTACCGGAAAAGACTCCGATGCCGAAAAAGATGTACTGCAAAACGCCAAGTTGCGTTGGCCCGATGTTCAATTTCGTGTAATTCACACTTTGGTACAAGGCGACAAAGCTGCGCCCGAAATTATCGCTGCAATAAACAAACTAGATGCCGACCCCGAGGTCGATGTAATCATAATCGCTCGCGGTGGTGGTTCGTTTCTTGATTTGTTGGTGTTTAGCGATGAAGCATTAGTCCGCTGCGCAGCAAATGCAAAGACTCCGATCGTTTCTGCCATCGGGCACGAAAATGATCGGCCGGTACTTGACGATGTTTCAGATTTGAGAGCTTCGACTCCAACCGATGCTGCTAAGCGAGTGGTTCCAGACGTAGTGGATGAATTAAACAAGCTAGAGCAAATGCGGCAGCGACTATTTATGAAGGTCGATGGATTTCTCGCGAGTCAATCGCAACTGATAGACCAAATACGAAGTCGTCCGATTCTGGCGAACCCTTACGGTTTTGTTGAATCTCTCGAGACAGAATTGTTGCGATACGTTGAACAAATTCATACCAAACTTGAAACACAAGTGAGCCGCGAGGAACTCCAACTTGCGCATTTAAAGCAACAGGTGCGAAGCCTTTCACCGCAAAGCACACTCGATCGCGGCTACTCGGTAATTCGTGATTCGCAGGGGCACGTTCTGACCGACGCCGCGAAAGTAAAAACTGGACAAAAACTAAAAATTCGGTTGGCCAAGGGTGAACTTGGCGCCACTGCAGACGAGACAAAATAGACTGGAGTAACAATGAGCGAGAAATCAACCCAAAAATCTAACGCGGATGTTGCCAAATTAACTTATGAGCAAGCCCGCGATGAGCTAATTAAGGTTGTGGCAGACCTCGAGCAGGGCTCGGTCACCCTCGAGGAATCTATGGCGCTTTGGGAACGCGGCGAGGCACTTGCCGATCAGTGTGAATCATGGCTGACCGGTGCGCGAAAGCGTCTGGATGAGGCTGTTGCTAAAAAGAAAGCCAAGTAAATATGAGTGATGATGCGGCAGCGAAACGTCGCGCCCGTCAAACCGTAATTAATTTAGTTTTATCGTTAGCGGCAACTCTTGGCATCGTGCTAGTGACGGTTTTAGTAGTTCCGCGCGATGATTCGAACCGCATTCAACCGGTCGATCACATCCAGATTGCCGCACAGGTTCAAAAAACCACTGATCTTTATTTGGCGGCACCGAAGTTGCCTAAGGGTTGGTGGTCTAATGCGGCGAGATTTAACCCGAGCCCAGCCGACGGTGTAGCCACCTGGTACACCGGATTCGTTGGCCCGAAAAATCAATACATTGGGTTGACCGAAGCTGCGAATCCAAATCCAACCTGGTTAGTGCAACAACTCGAAGGCGCCACCAAAACCGGCGTTTTCTCGGTGGGATATCGCGATTGGGATATTTTTGAGTCCCCACAGGCGCATAACCCTAAGAAAACCAAGGATTACATCATGGTGATGAATTTCACCAAAGGTGAGAAAATTGCTGTGTTGCTTTATGGCACCGGCAGCCTCGATGACTTTGCTTATTTTGCAACTTCAATCGACAAAGTATTAAGAGATGGTCTGAAGGAGGGAAAGTAGTGGCCGAAACACGTCCGACTACCCCAGCCTCGGCTTGGCAAGCACTCACCGACGGAAATAAGAGATTTGTTTCTGGCGCACCCGCTCACCCGAGACAAGACATCGATCGCCGAACAGAGTTGGTTATCAAGCAGATTCCGTTTGCCGCGTTGTTTGGCTGCGCAGACTCAAGACTTTCTGCTGAAATTATTTTTGATGTTGGCTTGGGTGATTTATTTGTAGTTCGCAATGCGGGTCAAGTTATTGCCGAAACCATCCTTGGGTCTTTGGAATATTCGGTCGAGGTTTTAGGCGTGCCGTTAATTCTGGTGCTAGGCCACGACGAGTGCGGTGCCATTCGCGCCACCATCGACGCCACCGAAGGAAAACTTAATTCCGAAGGCGAATTTATACACAATTTGGTCGAGAGAATTCGCCCAACCGTGTTGGCGGCCAACGAGCAAGGCAAGCACAATATCGATGAAATCACCGAACTGCATGTTCAAGACACCATCAACGAACTTCTAACCAGAAGCAAACTCATTGCAAACGCGGTAAAGGCTGGAAAGCTCGCGGTAGTTGGCGCAAATTACCAACTCACCAAGGGCGAAATTCACCCGATTGTCGTAGTTGGCAATATCGAATAAGGCGACGAAAGGTCAACATCGTGGAATTCCGCATTGAGCACGACACAATGGGCGAGGTTAAGGTTCCGGTAAACGCGCTTTACCGAGCGCAAACTCAACGTGCCGTAGAGAACTTCCCAATTTCCGGAACCACGCTTGAGCGTGCACACATTGCTGCACTTGCTCGCATCAAAAAAGCAGCTGCTCTGGCTAATGCAAAACTCGGTGTGCTTGATGAAAAAATCGCCAAGGCAATTGCAACTGCAGCAGATGAGGTTATCGCCGGAAATCACGATAGCGAATTTCCAGTCGATATTTTCCAGACCGGCTCGGGCACATCTTCGAACATGAACATGAATGAAGTTTTGGCAACCCTGGCCACTAAGGGTTTGGGCCAAGACGTACACCCAAACGACCACGTGAATGCCTCTCAGTCGTCTAACGACGTATTTCCTACTTCAGTGCACGTTGCTGTTACCGCGGCGCTAATCCACGACTTGCTACCTTCGCTTGATCACCTCGCAAAAGCACTCGAGGCAAAGCGTGATCTCTGGAAATCGGTAGTCAAGGCCGGCCGCACCCACCTCATGGATGCCACCCCGGTAACTCTGGGTCAGGAATTCGGCGGCTACGCTGCGCAGATTCGCTATGCAATCGAACGCGTGCAGGCTGCAATTCCTCGCACCGCAGAAGTACCGCTTGGCGGCACTGCGGTTGGCACAGGAATCAACACACCAAAAGGTTTCCCGCAAGAAGTAATTCGAATCTTGGCAGATGAAACCAAGTTGCCAATCACCGAAGCTCGCGACCATTTTGAAGCTCAAGGCGCGCGTGATTCCTTAGTCGAAGCATCGGGCGCGCTGCGCGTACTCGCTGTATCTCTAACCAAGATCAACAATGACCTTCGCTGGATGGGCTCGGGGCCAAATGCCGGATTAGCCGAAATCCACATTCCGGATCTGCAACCTGGTTCGTCGATTATGCCGGGTAAGGTCAACCCAGTTGTTCCAGAAGCCGTAATGATGGTTTGCGCCCGCGTAATCGGAAACGATGCGACAGTTGCCTGGGCCGGCGCTACCGGAAACTTTGAACTAAACGTTGCAATTCCGGTAATGGGAAACGCACTGCTTGAATCGATTCGACTGCTTGCTAACTCGATGCGATTGCTTGCCGACAAGACAGTTGACGGCCTCGAGGCTAATGAAGAGCGTGCTCGTGCTCTTGCCGAATCGAGTCCATCGATTGTCACTCCGCTCAATAAATACATTGGCTACGAAGCCGCTGCAAAGATTGCTAAACACTCGGTTGCCAAGGGGTTGACCGTGCGCGAGGCCACCATCGAACTCGGCTACGTGGATGGCGAGAAGCTCACTATGGAGCAGCTCGACAAAGCACTCGACGTATTGTCGATGACAACACCTGCCAAGTAATTCATCTATGACGCGGTTTCCGGCTTGGGCAAAGAAATTTAGTTTTGAAGTCCGACCGGTTGAGCCGTTCCAAGATTCGGCTTGGCAACTTTGGAAACCTACGCTGCAATTGCTAGATCGCATTGTCACAGATAAGCGCTGGAAACTTCACTGGGTAAAAATTCATTCACACGTCGGTGCCAAACGTTCACCTCGCCATTCTCAGGCTTGGGTTGATAAAGACACTGACACCATGATGCTGTGCCATTTCGATCGAGAAACAATGTTGCACGAGGTGGCGCACCTTCCCAAAGATGATGGCCACAGCGATGTATGGGCACGCAGGCTTTGGAAGCTCCAGCAAGATTATTTACCAAAGCGCGAAATCAAATCAGCCCAACTCGAAATGACTCGCTATCTTTCCGGACGTCGGTTGTATAGGAAAAAAATCGGTGTAGCTCCAGAAAAGTATGTCGATCAACCGAGCATTTGGCTCGGCACCGAAATTGCCAAGCTTCCAGCAAAACCAAACAAAAGATAAGGCCCAAGAGCGATTGTCGATCCCAGTTTCGAACGACCTGTCGCTAATAGAAATAACACCACGGCTGTGGCGGCAACGAAACCAAAGACGAGAGCTAATAGGGCCGCAATTGGACTAAACCAGGCAAGCATCAAAACTATTGCGGCTATTAATTTCACGTCACCCATGCCCAATGCTGCAGTGCGATTAATAAACGCACCAATAATTAAGGCACCTATCGATAAGGCAAGAGCTAAAAATAACTTCAGCCACTGGTTGGTTAACCAACTGGCGGCTAACTCACCGATCAGCGCAATGGGAAATGCGGGTAATACAAGTCGATTTGGAAGACGCCTCTGCTTGATGTCGATGCGGCTCAGCGGCCAACTTATTAGCAGCATATAAACAGGCCCGGCCAAAGCAAAGAACTCGCCAAACGAAAAAGGTTCCATTTAGCAAAACTATGCTGCCAAAAACTAGTCGGTTGAAATTATCAACAGCTACTCGGCAACATCGCCGACTTTTTCCCACATCTTGGCCATTACCCACCACTGACCCTCAAGAAATACGATGTTTAGGTAGTCCTGCATGATGCCACCAAACATTTGTAGCTGCGGTTTTACCCAGGCAAGATTTGGTGAAATTTGATCGAAATCCAACACCTGATCCACTCTGGCGTTTCCAAGTTCGGCTGGCGATTGGCGATTTGCTACCGCCTCGCGATAATCCTTGTAAGGGCGAATGTTTAGAACACCACCCCCGGCGCCATAGAGCACGCAATCTTTGTGAAAAACCTTGTCGAAAAGATTCATGTCTTGAAAATGCAAGACATCAAAGTAGTCGGAAATTAGTTTTTTGATAGCCGGGTCGGCTGCTTCAAATTTGCTGGTCATTGAACCAGCATAAAACATTACTGGTCGAGCAGATCGGTCACCAGGGCGGCAATCGCGGAACGCTCTGAACGCTGAAGCGTCACGTGCGCGAACAGCTCGTGATTCTTGAGAACTTCAATCACCGCAGCAATTCCATCGTGGCGACCAACGCGCAAGTTGTCGCGCTGGGCGACATCGTGCGTCAGAACCACCTTCGCGTTCTGGCCGATGCGCGACAGAACGGTTAGCAATGTGTTCCGCTCGAGCGATTGCGCTTCGTCAACAATCACAAACGCATCATGCAGCGAACGACCACGGATGTGAGTCAGTGGCAAAATTTCAAGTAATCCGCGATCGACAATGTGATCGATGACTTCTTTTGAAACCAAAGGTCCAAGGGTGTCAAAAATTGCCTGACCCCATGGATTCATTTTTTCGTTTTCGCTACCTGGCAGGTATCCGAGTTCCTGACCCCCAACAGCGAAGATTGGGCGGAATACAACAATCTTTTTGTGCTGTCTACGTTCAAGCACTGCCTCGAGACCTGCAAGCAAAGCCATCGCTGACTTTCCGGTACCGGCACGTCCACCTAGAGAAACGATTCCGATTTCTGGATCCAGCAAAACATCGATGGCTAGGCGCTGCTCGGCCGAACGACCGTGCACACCAAACACATCACGATCTCCGCGAACCAAACGTATCTTTGAGCCCTTGTCCACGCGACCTAGTGCGTGCCCGCGCTCAGACGAAATTACTAAACCGGTGTTTAGTGGCAATTCGGCGACGGCTTTGTGCTTAACCACTTCGGTCTCGTAGAGATCATTCATCTCATCGGCACTGAGCGCGATCTCGGAAATGCCGGTCCAGCCCGAATCGACGGCATTGTCGTTTCGATATTCATCTGCGCTCATGCCGAGCGCAGCGGCCTTTACGCGCAATGGAAGATCCTTTGATACCAATGTGACGTCTTTGCCCTCGCTGGAAAGATTGAACGCAACGGCGAGAATTCTGCTGTCGTTGTCTCCGAGCTGGAAACCAGCTGGCAAAACGGACTGATCGATGTGGTTTAGCTCAACCCTTAGCAAACCGCCATCTTCGCCAACCGCCATCGGAAAGTCCAAGCGTTCGTGTTCCATGCGAAGGTCATCGAGGAGTCGCAGGGCTTGGCGAGCGTAGAAACCGATTTCGGGATCGTGACGCTTTTTCTCAAGCTCATTAATCACAATGATTGGAATTACAACTTCTTGTTCTTTGAACTTGAAAATAGCCTTCGGGTCTGAAAGCAACACTGAGGTATCAAGCACATAGGTCTTGGTTGCCTGGCTGGCCCCGGTCGAAGTTGTTCGTGTTGTAGCCCTTGAGGCCCCCGTTGCTTTTGCCACCCAAGCTCCTTTATTTCAGCTTGTGCCCAAACTACGCCCGATGACCTTCAGGTTAAGGTTTAGACACGCCCGAAGTCGTGGTTGTTATACAAGCGTTTACAAGACGCTCTAGGCACCGTATCTGCGGTGTCTTTGTTCGAAATCACGGATGGCACGAAGGAAGTCAACTTTGCGGAAATCCGGCCAAAGAGCCTCTTCGAAATAGAGCTCCGAGTTCGAACTCTGCCAAAGCAAGAAACCCGAAAGGCGCTGCTCACCCGAGGTTCGAATTATCAGGTCGGGGTCGGGCTGACCGCCGGTATAAAGATGTTCGGTAATCAAATCTGGGTCGAGTAGTTCTGCGAGTTGCTCGATCGATGTGCCCTCGTTGGAATGTTGTTTCAAAATCGATCGCATTGCGTCAGCAATTTCTTTGCGGCCACCATAGCCGACCGCCAAATTTAACTCGGCTTTCGCGATTCTTGCTGTGGCGGTTTCGGCCGCTTCAATTTCGTTTAGCAAATCCGCCGGTAGAGCTTCGCGATCGCCAACCAGGCGAATACGCCACCTCCCCAGTTTGGCAAGCTCGGTTGCAGATTCGCCAATGATTTTTAACAAATCTGCAAGTTCGCCAGATTCGCGTTTCTTCAAATTGTCGGTTGAGAGCATGTACAAAGTGACATGCTTGATGCCGATCTCGTCACACCATCCTAGAAATTCAAAAATCTTGGATGCGCCTGCCGCGTGACCGTGTGCCGCATTTGCGCCAGGTCTTCTTTCGGCCCAACGACGATTACCGTCGAGCATGACGGCAACGTGCTTTGGTAGATCTGCCGGTACAAGCGCGCGTTCGATTGAATTTTCGTAAAGACGATAAATCAAATTGCGCACCAGATAAGGCTACTTTAAGTTCGGGCGTAGGCTGGGGCTATGAGCATGCCGATATCAGAGGGTTTTCGTGAACCCGCAGTCGAAACCAAACCGACGTGGCGCGGTTGGATTCACACCGGCGTGCTTCCGCTGGTAATAGCTGGCGGAATCGTTTTGGTGGTTCTGGCACACGGAGTACCAGCAAAAGTTTCCACCGCGATATTTTTTGCAAGTTCGGTTTTGTTATTTGGAAATTCTGCCTTGTATCACCGCTTTAACTGGAGCCCCAAGGTAAAAGTCACCTTGAAGCGAATAGATCATGCAAACATCTTTTTGTTGATTGCCGGTAGCTACACCCCGATAACCTGGCTAGCACTTCCCCAAGAAAAAGCGATTTTGCTTATGTCGATAATCTGGGGTACCGCAGTTTTGGGAATTGGCTTTAGGGTTTTTTGGATTAATGCTCCGCGCTGGTTGTACGTGCCGATTTATATTGCGATGGGCTGGGGTGCATTTGTTTTCGTCGTCGACTTCATGAATGCGAATGCCCCAATGATGATTCTTATTTTGTGTGGCGGACTGTGCTACACACTCGGAGCAATTGTTTATGCTTTAAAAAAACCGAACCCGATTCCTGGACACTTTGGTTTCCACGAAATATTTCACAGCTTCACGGTTTTGGCATTCATGTGCCACTGGACGGGAATTTTACTTATTGCGCTTGCGCCGGCTAGCGGCAGCTTCGGCGTCTAACTTCTCCTGGATTTCTGCTCGATAGCGAACTCGACGCACACGTCGCACTAGATCGAAAATTAGGAGAGTTGCCCCGACCGCCATACCAAAAGTTGCAATGAAGCCGATTGTTCCTGGGCTGTAAAAAGTGTTAGCTGGGTCGGTAGAAGAACTAGGGCTCGGGCTTGCGGCGGTTATCGCGAAAAACAGAGAATGCATGCCTTAAGTATGTAGCCTTAACTGAGATGAGTAAAACTTCAACAGCCGCAGAAAAGCTCATGGCCGAACGCTATGGGCACAGGAAATCAAAATCTCGAAACCAGAGGATTTTCTTCACATCTTTGGCGGCAGTTTTGCTCACCGCTTTTGTGGTTTTTGCGGCTTCGGTTGCAATTCGCGGTGCCAATGAAATTAAAACTCAGGTAGATGGTTTTGAAATTATTGACCCGCAGCACGCCCAGGTTACTTTCAGCGCTACATCGCCAAAACCTTCGCAAATTACTTGCGCGATTGAGGTACTTAATCAGAGTTTTGCGGTTGTTGGATACCGGGAAGTATCGCTTGAAGCTCAAGCGAATATGCCAGAAAAACAGCAAATCTTCGTGAATACCACCGAACTGGGCGTATCTGGCGTGGTAGACAAGTGCTGGTTTGAATAAAATAGAGAAATTATGTCTGAAACCAATGAAGCTACTTGGCTGACCCAAGAAGCGTATGACCGACTCGCTAGCGAGTTGGAGTACTTATTGACGGTCGCGCGCGCTGACATCGCGAAGAAAATTCAAGAAGCCCGTGAAGAAGGTGACTTGAAAGAAAACGGTGGCTATCACGCTGCTAAAGAAGAGCAGGGAAAGATCGAGGCACGTGCTGCCCGACTCGAATCTATATTGGCAAACGCAATTGTTGGTGAAGCTCGTGAATCTCATGGAGTTGTCGAACAAGGCACCGTGATCAAGCTCAACATGAACGGCAGCGAGATGGAATTCCTATTAGGAAGTGCCGAGATTGCCGAAGGCAGCGACATCGAGGTTTACAGCCCTGACTCGCCAATAGGTCAGGCAATCATGGGTGCCAAAATTGGCGACAAGGTTAAGTTTTTTGCGCCGAATGGTCGCGAACGAGAAATTGAAATCCTCGAAGTAAAGAACTTCGCCGGATAGTCTTCGGGTTAGTCTGCTTCGATGCGAGCCTTAAGGCCGGCATCGTGCAAAGCCTTCAAAACTCGAACGCGGTGATCATGCCCCGTGGTCTCAACCGACATCTTCAATTCAACCTCTGAAATTTCCAGCCCCTTGCCGTGACGAGTGTGTAAAACTTCGACCACGTTTCCGTGTGCGGCTGCAATTGCTTCGGCGGTTTTAACCAACTGACCAGGGCGATCTGGGAGCATCACTGAAATGGTTGTGTAGCGTTCGGACGCAGCCAAACCGTGACCGATTACTTTTTGCATAAGCAGCGGATCGATGTTTCCACCCGAAAGAATTGCGACCGTGGTTCCCTTTACTTTAACGGCACCGCTCATCAAAGCCGCTACCGGAACAGCACCAGCTGGTTCTACAACCTGTTTTGAACGCTCGAGCAGAACCACGATTGCCTTTGCGATGTCATCGTCACTGACGGTAACCACCTTGTCAATGTGCGACTTGATTAAATCAAAGGGAATTTTTCCTGGGCGACCAACGGCAATTCCATCGGCGATGGTTCGTTTGATCTGAATCTCAGTTAGCTTGCCGCTTTTAAGCGAGGGCACATAAGGCGCAGCATTTTCGGCTTGAATGCCGATTATTTTTATTTTCTTGCCAGCTGCGGCGGCTTTTAATTTTGCCGCTACGGCGACGCCGGCGGCTAGCCCGCCGCCTCCGATTGCAACCAAGATGTTTTGTACGTCGGGAACTTGCTCGAGAATTTCTAATCCAACGGTTCCCTGACCCAACACGACATCCATGTGATCAAAAGGCGGGATAAAAATCGCACCTTTTTTGGCAGCGTATTCTTGGGCGGCTTTTAGAGTTTCACCGAATACAGCCCCGGTTTGAACAACCTCGGCGCCATAGTTTTGAGTGGCCTGAAGTTTTGGCAACGAAGCACCAATCGGCATAAAAATTGTTGCCTTGATGCCAAGTTTCTTGGCGGCTAGGGCTACGCCTTGAGCGTGGTTTCCGGCGCTAGCAGCTACAACGCCTTTCTTGCGTTCTGCCGCAGTCAACTTGCTCATGCGGTTGTACGCGCCACGTACCTTGTATGCGCCGGTGCGCTGCAGGTTTTCGCACTTTAAAAAAACTTCTTGACCGGTTAGCTGGGTCAAATAATTACTGTGCAGAACTGGAGTATTAATCGCAACAGCCGCAACGTTCTTATGAGCGAGTTCAAACTCGGCAAGTGTTGGCGCGTTGGAGCGTGCGTTCTTGGTCATTAAGGCCTCACTAGATTAAATACTTCTAGCAGTCTAGTTTGATTAGAACTTGGTGCCTATCTCGCGCAGACGTGCAATTCGTTTTGGAATTGGTGGGTGGGTCGAAAACAGGCGTTCTACCAGTCCAGGTTTGATCGGATCGCTGATGTACATGTGAGCCATCGACGAACTTGCGCGGCGCATTGGTCGACCGTATTTGCCAAGTTTTTCAAGTGCGCTGGCCAGCCCCTCAGGGTAACGAGTGGTGTGAGCTCCGGTTGCGTCTGCTAAATATTCTCGCTGACGTGAAACAGCAGCCGCAACCAGTGGCCCAACTAACCAGGCGATGATGCTCGCAATGATTCCAATTAGCACCATTGCAACACCAAAGCCGTTATCGTTGTTGTCTCGACGGTTGCCACCCAGATTTCCCCAGAATGCCATGCGCATGGCGAAATCCGCAAGGATCCCAACTGCGCTGACTAAACCGAAAAAAATTGTCGAAACACGAATGTCGTAATTTTTCACGTGACCGAGCTCGTGGGCCATTACACCTTCGAGTTCTTTATCATCCATGATTGCAAGCAAACCCGTCGTTGCTGCGACAACGGCACGTTTAGGGTCTCGGCCGGTAGCAAATGCATTCGGTGCTTCATCATTGATGATGTAAACCTTCGGCATGGGCATGCCCTCGGTGATTGCAAGATTTTCGACAGTGTTCCATAGGCGCGGATTGTCTTTTTTAGTTATTGGCTGGGCTCCGCTCATGGCGATGGCTAGTGAGCTTGCAACAAAATATTGAAACAGCGCGTAAGCCGCGACGAACCCAATAATCATGATTGCGCTCGACCCATTGCCGCTGGCTTGACCCCACCAGTATGAGAGTCCGCCAAGCAAGGCAACAAACCCAATGATTATAAAAATCGTGTTTCTTTTATTGGCCGCGATTGCGGAATACATCTATCCCCTATTTGAAATTAGTTTGAATTAAAACTTAACCTGAGGCGGTTCGGCGATTGAGGCTGCGTCGGCAACTTCGAAGAACTCTCGTTCTTTGAAACCAAGGCCGCGAACAAATAAGGTCTGCGGGAATTGTTTGATCTTGGTGTTCAGTTCGCGAACACCACCGTTATAGAAACGACGCGCAGCCATAACCTTGTCTTCGGTGTCGGAAAGCTCCTGCTGTAAATTCAAGAAGTTTTGGTTTGCCTGAAGCTGAGGGTATGCCTCGGCGACGGCAAACAAACTCTTCATGGCACTAGAAAAACCGTCTTCGGCTTTGGCGGCCTTGCTCGGGTGCGACAGCACCTCCGGCGAAATTGTTGCGGCACGAGCCTTTGTCACGTTGTCAAAGACTTCACGCTCATGAGTCGCGTAACCTTTCACGGTTTCGATCAGGTTTGGAATCAAATCGGCTCGACGCTTTAGCTGAACCGTGATGTCGCTCCAGGCTTCTTCGACTCTCACGTTTAGCGAAACTAGTCCGTTATATGTCGACCAAAGAAATAGTCCGACGATAACGATTACGGCAATTACAACAATGAGGGTTATGTCCATGGATTGATTTTAAGCCACGAAACCTGAAAGTTACCTGAGTGTGCGCACTTGAAGACTCTCACCACGCCCCGCCTTCGGCTCGTTCGAACTCTCACCCCGCCCCAAATTTTTAAAAAAATAAATCCCACGAAAGTGGGTTTATTTTTTAGTGCCTCCAGTGGGACTCGAACCCCGCCCCGCCTTCGGTGGGGGCCCGATTGTGTGCTCTCGATCCACAGGCGCATAAATAAAAACACCCCGATGGGTGTTTTATTTATGTGCCTCCAGTGGGACTCGAACCCACACTGTGACGATTTTAAGTCGTCTGCCTCTGCC
>JBJTNR010000139.1:0-7812 GCA_046074145.1 Rhodoluna sp. | reverse complement strand
AATCGCTACTCGCTGTTGCTGACCGCCAGAAAGTTGCGATGGATAATGATTTGCCTTGTCGCTCAGCCCAACCGACTTTAGAAGAGCCTCCGCTTTTTTGGTTGCTTCTGCTTTGGAGATTTTCTTTACCCCGACCGGTGCCTCGATTACATTTTCAAGTGCCGTCAAGTGCGGAAACAGGTTGAATTTCTGAAAAACCATTCCGATTTCGCTGCGTTGCTTGGCAATGGCGTTTGGCTTTAATTCATGGATCGTTTCACCATGTTCAGCAAATCCCATTAGCTGTCCGTCTACATAAAGTCGACCACCGCTGATGGTTTCAAGGTGATTTATGCATCTTAGAAAAGTCGACTTACCTGAACCAGATGGCCCCAGCAGACAAAGAACCTGTCCCTGTTCTACCTGCAGGTTAATGCCTTTAAGTACTTCGTTACTTCCGAAATGTTTGCGGACAGATCGGGAGTCGACCATAAGTGGCTTGCTCATACGTTGCCCTTCATGCCGATTCGCATCCATCTAGCACGCTCATTGGTAGCACTAAAACCTCGACCATACTTTTTCTCGAGCCAGCTTTGCGGGAAAGAAAGAATTGTGGTCATCACCAAATACCAGAATCCCGCTACCACCAAGAGTTCGACCTGAGCTAGGTTTTGCGATGAAATTTGCGATGTACGCGCATAAAGTTCCATGACAGCAACAACCTGCAAGAGCGAAGTGTTTTTTAGCATTGATATGAACTCATTGCCGAGCGGTGGAATAATCACTCGCATTGCTTGCGGGAGCACGATTCGACGAAGCGTGTATCCAGAACCCATTCCTAGTGACTTCGCGGCTTCGGCTTGCCCGGTGTCTACAGACAAAATTCCGGCACGAACGATTTCAGCGGCATAGGCGGCTTCGTTTAATGAAAGTGCGATGATTCCGGCGATCAAAGATGTGAATACCAGCGAAGTTTTTTCGGACCACCAGATCATGTCTGTGAATGGAATACCGATATCGATTGTCGGGTAAATGATGCCTAAATATCCCCAGAAAACAACCTGAAGCAACAAGGGAGTGCCGCGGAAGAAGCCTATGTAACCGTTGGCTACCAATTTCAGCACTGGATTAACTGACAACTTCATTACAGCCAGGATGATCGCCAGTATGGTACCGATCAACATTGAAACAACAGTAAGGAAAACAGTTAGCCAAGCAGCAGCCATCACCTTGCCGTTAAAGAGGTAAGTCGAAACTATGTCGTGATTAATATTTGGCGATGCCCAGAGAGAGTAAACAAAAAGTCCGAGGACTAAAACGATTATTACTGCCGATACCCAACGCCAAGGATGCCTAAGCGGTACCGCTATTACGTCGTCGGACTTAGCGTCGCTGCTAGCTGGCATGGCATCGCCTTCGATTCAGGGAAAATCTGTTGCCTAATGCTAATACAGGTAATGCCGAAGTTTCTCGTCGCCTGGCGGGGCTTCGCGCAGCGTTTCGCTTCGCGCAACGCTCGGCGCTCGTGGGGAGTACGGGACTTGAACCCGTGACCGACGGATTATGAGTCCGCTGCTCTAACCAGCTGAGCTAACTCCCCCTGCCGAAAACTAGCCTAGATGACTACTTTTCTTTATCGGAATCGGGTCTAAGCATGTCAGAGGCATTTCTAACAACTTTCTTAGCTCCCGACGCCGTCTTTCTTGCGGTCTTCTTCACCGTCTTTTTGACTCGAGTGTTTACTTCTTTTTTGCGTTGCTTTACTTCGTCGCGTAGGTCGCCAAGTTTCTCGCGCATTTCATCGCGAGCCTCTTCAGTTCGTTCACGAAGTTCCTGGGTCGCCTGACGCAAGCGTCTAGCTCGTTTTTGCAGAGAAACTACGCGATTGTGCAAACGCTTATTCAACAGCCCAATCGGCTTGTCGTAATCCTCGCGGTTGTCGTCCGAAGTGCGATCTGAATCCTGGTCACCTCGATAAAGACCTTCGAAAATTGTTAGCGTGCGTTCAATGTCGTGGGCTTGAATTAGGTGCAAAGAGTTTTCCGATAGACGATCGAGTTCAGCCTGGTCAGCGGTGAGAATTCTCTTAAGTCGGTCAGCAAAAACCACTACATCGTCTGGCGGGAAGAGGTACCCGTTGTCGCCATCGTGCACCAAGTGCGGAAGAGCCATAGCGTCAGCCGCGACAACCGGTCGACCAGAGGCCATAGCTTCCATGGTGGCAATGCTCTGGAGTTCTGCAATTGAGGGCATGGCGAACAAAGTTGCACGTTCATAAGCTTTTGGCAACTCCTCCTCGCTGATGTGGCCCAAAAACTTAACCTGCTTCGCGATACCGAGTTCGGCGGCTAGGTCTTGAAGGTGTTTGCGCTCTCCACCGTCACCGACGATTTCGACTTGAGTGTTCAGTTTCTTTGGAAGCATTGCGACGGCTTTGAGCAAATTGTGAATGTGCTTTTCAAAGTCGAGTCGCCCAAGAAATAAAATTCTCGGCTCTTTGTTGCTGGTCGGCGTAGCGTTGGCAAATTTAGAGGCATCGATTCCGCAACTGATTGCCAAAACATCTGAAACTCCGGCGGCTTCTTCAAGCAAATTTGCCGCGCGACGAGTAGGTGTCGTGATGAAATCAACTTGCTTCAGCACTCTGCCGGCGTCGGCCCATGCCATTTTCATTGCGGTCTTCCATAGGAATTTAGGAATGATGACCGAGTACTTAATCAAATTTTCGGGCATGATGTGGTTGGTTGCTAGCAGCCTGATGCCCTGTTGCTTGGCACTCTTTACCAGGTAGCGACCCATGATCAAATGTGACTGAATGTGCACCGCCTCTGGCTTTACGGTTCGCAAAATTTCATCAGTTTTTTTCTGAAGCGTGTAAGGCCAGACATATCGCAAAGTTTTGTGCTGAGGAATTCGATGGCTCTTTATTCTGTGCACTGTCATTGCGGCACCATCGTGGATCTCGGTAAATGATCCATGATTTGAATCAAAAGCAGCGGCAACAATGTGAACGTCGTGACCGTGGCGGGCCAGACCGGCAGCAAGTCGTTCGGCAAATCGCGCTGCGCCATTAATGTCTGGTGGAAAAGTATCGCACCCGATAACGATGGTTAGTGGTGCAGAGTTAGCAGCCACAGGTGCATGGGTCAAAATAAAGCCTTTGTTTTGGGGCGCGATTACCGCGAACTCCTAATTTTACCCAAAAACAGCGCCTCGGCTATCAAGCCGCATCAGGTTAGTTTGCGACCCAGTTTCCTTGGGGCTAACTCGGGGTGAACTTTTGAGAGTAGGTAAACGCCGATCACCGAAATTAGTGCGCAGATTGAAAAACCGAGGATGATCCAAAAATTTGCCTGCTTGGCTTCGCCCAAAATTACGATACCGATTGACACTGCGACCAAAGGATCGATCACGGTCAAACCAGCGATGACTAGATCTGGTGGCCCCGATGCGTAGGCGTTCTGAACGAACCAACCGCCCAACGAAACTGCACCCAATAATGCCACCAAGCAAATCACAGTAAGCCATTCAAACTCAGCCTGGTATGCGCGTTGAATGACGACCTTGGCCAAAGTTGCCACAAAACCATAAAGCACTCCGGCGCCAACAATGTAGGTCAGAGCCTTTGCTCGTTTACCCAAAGTGATAAACAGCAATCCGAAAACGACAAGTAGGGCAAGTAGAACAAAAAGCACTTCTCGCAGATGATCGTCGCCAAGTTTGGTTTCTTTTGCAACCCCGGTGGCCATGGACACGAATCCCGCAATTCCAACTGTGCAAATTGCAATCGCGTATGCGGTTGCTCGGTTGAGTTTTGTCTTGGTAATTCTGGCGTTGAGTAGCGAAGTGATGACCAGTGCTATTGCACCGATAGGTTGAACCACGATAAGAGGTGCAAGTGAAAGCGCACCGAGCTGCAAAGCGATTCCGATGACCATGAAAGCGGTGCCTGATAGCCATTTTGGTTTAACGATTAGGGCCGCAAGTTGCTTGAATGAAAGAGAGCCGCGCTTTTTGGATTTGTTTTTCTTGCTCGCAGTTACAGCATCGTTTTGAAATTGTGCACCAAAGGCTAGGGCAACTGCAGCCAAGACCGCCAGTAAAATTGCGACTGCGCGCAAGTTGTCTCCAGGCCCGTAGGTAATTAAATGCACAATATGACCCTATCTATTGCCGCTGGTATTTCCGGCCGAAAGTGTAAATTTGCATTATGACCGTTCGACCAATTTGCATTACTGGAGAGCCAGTTTTGCACCAGCGCGCAAAAGAAGTCGTTGATTTCGACGAAAATCTGCGCATTTTGGTTGCCGATATGTTTGAAACCATGGATGCCGCACCTGGTGTTGGATTAGCCGCACCCCAGGTCGGCGTTGGACTTCGATTGTTCACTTATGACTACGCCACCGATGAAGGCGACCCTCGACGCGGAGTAATCATTAATCCAGTTTTGGAAATGGGAGCTATTTCCACCGAGGTTCCCGATGAAGACACAGAGGCAGAGGGTTGCCTTTCGGTTCCCGGAGAAAGGTTTCCGCTGAAACGAGCGGACAAAGTTATCGTGACTGGTGTAGATCTTGACCAAAATCCGGTACTAATCGAAGCCGAAGGTTGGTACGCAAGAATCTTCCAGCACGAATTCGATCACCTAAATGGCACGCTCTACGTAGATCGACTCATTGAACCGTGGAGCGAGATGTCAAAAATTGCGATTGCCGAGGAAGGTTGGGGCAAGCCTGGTATTAGTTGGCTGCCAGGTCGCGACAAGCTAGAAGCTTAAACGGCCTAGAAAAAGAGGCGAATGCCTGCGGCAACCAAGGCAGCGGCAGCGACCATGACCACATAAGGAACGCGGAAGTAAAGCAACACCGCCGCAACGCCGATTGCCGGAACTCGCGCATCGAAAGTCACATGACCGCCGGCGGTGAATCCTTGAACGCCAAAAAGTGCAGCCAATAAGGCGACCGTAAGCAGTGCCGCGATTCGTGAAATTGTTGGATGGTTTAAAACTGAATGCGGTACCAGGTACCCAAGAATTTTCCAAGAAAAAACCAGAGCGCAGGCAACCAAAATTGCAACCCAAAGTGTCACTTCGTGGCTCCCTTCTTCGGAGCAAACCAATTAAGTGCACCGACAACAACTGCGGCAACGCCTGCAAGAAGTACCGGAATACCCGCAGGGAGGGATGGAGTGGTTACTACTGCAATCAGAAGTGCTGCAGCTGCAACTGCCAATGCCTGACGTTCAACCAAGCGCGGCCAAATGAGACCTAAGAAAGCCGCGGCTGCTGCTGCATCCAACCCCCAGATTCCGGGATCACCCAGTGCGTCACCAAGCAGCGCACCCAAGAAAGTCATTAAATTCCAAAATACGAAAACGGCTGCTCCGGTTAACCAAAAGCCTTTGCGCTGATTCGAAAGCTCACCTTGCGCGGTGCTCACTGCAGTTGATTCATCAATCGTGAGCAAAGCCGGTAGCAATTTCCCTAGACCAACTCGGTTCAAAATTGGTGCCATGCGAACCGCATAAAAGCCATTACGGATACCGAGTATCCAAGCCGAAGTGATTGCAGCACCCAGCACGGCACTGCCATCAAAAGCGGCTCCCGAAACAACAGCGATAAACGCAAACTGCGAACCACCGCTAAACATCAGCAAACTGAGAACCTGAGTTTGAAGCACATCTAGTCCAGCCGCAACCGAAAGTGCTCCAAATGAAATGCCATAGAGTCCGGTGGCAATGCCAACGCCGAGTGAAATTGAAACAACCGAATTCTTTTTAGACAAGATTTTGCTCCGCATAGTTAATAGCTAAAAATAATTGGGCACGGGTAGCGAGTCCGCATTTGGCCAAAACGCTTTCAAGAGCTTGCTTCACTCGGTATTTAGAAATTCCTAGGGCCTTTGAAATTGCAACATCATTATGTCCAGATTTAAACGCTGTAAGCGCCTTTGTTTCTTGGTCATCGAGGCTTCCAATTTTGACCAAAATGTCGGGCACATCGAATTCAATACCAGATGATCTTTCAACCACCTGGCGCAGTCCCTCGAAGTCAAGATCATCATCGGCGGCAACTGAACTTCGAATTGCCTTGAGCAGTTCATCGGAATCTGAATCCAAAGTCACTAGGTCAGACGCGCCAGCAGCGATGCTGGCGAGCAAGAGTTCTCTGCTGAAATAGGGGCCGGTAAGAATAATGGCCGGGATGTCAGCGTTTAATTCGCGGTATTTGTGAATCAGTCGCTCGACTAATTCGATGCCATCCAGTGCTTTGATTCTGTGATCGATAACCAGTGCATCGATTAAGGCATCGGGAGCTCTGTCGATAACTGCTAGCGCATTACTTTCTTCGAAAACAACTTGGCAATCTTCTTGCGAATCTATTAAAAGTCTTCGGCCAAATCTAATATCATCATCGCCGTCGACCAAACCAACTCGAATCACGTCTAGCACGATGTTAAATTCTTGCCAGTGCACGAAGATGAGGGAAAATCGCAGAAATTGTGAAGCCGACGCCTGGAACCAGTGTCGCTTCAACACTTCCACCGTAAAGAGCGGCGCGTTCTCGCATGGCGTTGATACCTGCGCCTTTTATTGGTTCAACTAATGCGCGTAAGTCATCTTCTGCCGTATAGGAACTTTGAGTGATGTCTAGATTTACATCGCTTCGCCTATCCGTTTCGATTCCGTTGTCTTTAATCAGAACCTGCATTCCATCGGGTACCCAAGAAAAATCAATCGAGACGGTAGTTCCAACAATGCAATGCTTTCGAGCGTTTTCTAGAGCGTCGAAAACAATTCGATAAACGGCTAGGCCTGCACCTTCAGCAATTGCGAATCGCTCCCCTTCGTGGTGCAAAGAAACGTTGAATCCAAGTTCACGATAAGCAACTATAAGTTGTTCGAGATCGTCGATGCCCGGTGGCGCGGCAGACACTTTGTGGGTTTTATTGAGCATGTCGTAAAGTCTGCGAAGTTCGACATGTGCCGCTCTGGCACTTTGGCCGATTCTCTCAAGCGACCTAGGTGCCGATGTCGCATCTGCTTTTGCCGCATATGCCCCACCCTCAGCCTGGGAAATCACGGCGGTAACCTTTTGGATTATTAGCTCATTGATATCGCGAGCAATTTCGAATCTTTCATTTTGTTCGGCAATTTCTAGATTCAATCGGGCGTGATTTTCAGCAGATAACGCTCTATCGAAATCGGTACCCACATAAACTTCGCGAGTAATTGCTAAACGGCCAAGAAGCCAAGCCAAGAAGCTCCCGGCGCCGACAAGCCCAGCCAATATTGCAAATTCGATATCTTGTGAAAGAGGAGTTGTGAATTGCAAGCCATAAATTTGGCTGCTAAGTGGCAACGCTATTGAATTAGCCCAGGCCACAGCAATTCCACAAATTATTGAAGTCGCCAGAGCGGTAATTCGCCAGAGTCTTGTGCCAAATGCAGCTAAAACAAACACTGCGATAAGCAGGCCCATCCCGCCGATTAATGGAAGCATTTTGAGGGAAATCTCTAGGACGGTTACCAAAATCATCAGAGCAATGGTGATTGCTGGGATGTTAGCCGCGAAAAGAATTGCTAGCGAAACCGCTCCAATTACATATAGAACCGTTGGTCCTTGAGTAATTAGGTTGATGCCGCCAACGACTAGAAAGTTAAAAACTGCGAGAGCCGCCGAGGCTAACCATTTATGATCTTGGATCCAACGAATCAACGTGGCCTCCTGATCGGTGATTAGAAGTGGCTCCCCGGCTTGGACTCGAACCAAGAACCTATCGGTTAACAGCCGATTGCTCTGCCAATTGAGCTACCGAGGAATGTTGATTTAGC
>JBJTNR010000138.1:0-4689 GCA_046074145.1 Rhodoluna sp. | reverse complement strand
AAACTCGGTTAGGTGTCAACGCTTAGCGAATTAAACAAAGCCCACGGCCGCTCCTCGCACGCCGACATCGAGTGGCTTAATTTGCTTTTGGCTGACTGGCAACTCGTCGCCGACCTGGCATTTGCCGACCTTGTGCTTTGGTTGCCAACCCCGGATGGAAGTTTCATTGCCGCCGGTCACGCGCGACCTTCTTCGGCGGCAACTATTTTTTATCGCGACATCAGCGGGCAGCCAGTGAAAAAAGAATGGGCTGCGCAGGTCAAGAAAGCTTTCGAAACCGGAGACGTAGTCGACACCAAAGCGCAGGCGAGCGCCGATGGAACAACCTCGCGCATGAGTGCAATTCCGGTGCGCAGAAAATTATCGGCAAAGTCTGACGAAGTTTCTTCTTTGCCAATTGCCGTTGTCACTCGTCACACCAACTTGACCGAAGTGCTAATGCCGAACCGCCTGCAATTGAATTACTTAGGCTGTGCAAATGACCTGCTGGTTATGATCGCCGATGGAAATTACCCAGACCTCGGTAACCCAACCGGACCTCGTCGCGGCGCACCACGTGCGAACGATGGTTTGCTTCGACTCGATGTGGATGGCGTGGTTACTTTTGCTAGCCCGAACGGACTTTCGGCTTTCAATCGACTCGGAATAGTGGGAGAGCTCGAAGGAAAGTCACTCGCCGAAGTTTCGACACCTGTGGTCAAGGGTAAAAACGTCGACGAAAGCTTGCCGCTGGTTCTAACCGGCCGCGCGCCATGGCGCACCGACATGGAATCTCGAACCATGACGCTAACGGTTCGCGCCATTCCGCTAAAAGCCAAGGGCGTACGCATTGGTGCCATCGTGCTTTGCCGCGACGCCACCGAACTTCGCAAACAAGAACGCGAACTAATTACCAAGGATGCGACTATCCGTGAAATTCACCACCGCGTGAAAAACAATCTGCAAACCGTGGCGAGTTTGTTGCGCATTCAAGCCCGTCGCAGCGAAAGCGATGAGGCTAAAGAATCGCTCGACCAGGCAATGCGTCGCGTTTCGGCTATTGCGCTGGTGCACGACACCCTCAGCGAGGGGTTGAACCAGGATGTGAACTTCGATGAGGTCTTTGATCGTATTTTGATGCTCGCCACCGAAGTTGCATCGAGCCTCAATTCGACCGTTCGCACTTTGGTCGACGGAAAGTTCGGGCAGCTGAAGAGCGACATTGCGACCCCACTTGCGGTGGCGCTAACCGAAATTGTGACCAATGCTGTCGAGCACGGACTTGCCGATAGAAGTGGTGTGGTTGCGGTGAATGCCGAGCGAAAGCAAAAGCAGTTGCTGATTACCGTTTCAGATAACGGTAAAGGCTTAGCCGGCGGCAAAGTTGGTTCTGGTTTAGGAACTCAAATTATTCGCACCCTGATTGAGGGAGAACTGCGCGGCACTATTCACTGGTCTTCGCCAGCCGAAGGTGGCGCGAGAGTTGCGATTTCGATTCCGCTGTAGCGGCGATTATTTAGCCAGCGCGGCGAGCACGAGCATATTTGCGCTTTAGCGACTTACGCTCGTCTTCACTTAGGCCACCCCAAACGCCGGTGTCCTGGTTTTCTTTGATTGCGTATTCAAGGCACTGAGTTGAAACGCCACATTCACGACAAATGGCTTTAGCCATTTCAATTTGATCGACTGCTGGGCCTGTGTTTCCTACCGGAAAAAATAGTTCTGGGTCTTCGGTTAGGCAACGTGATTCATTTAGCCACTGCATGTCCATATATGAAGCTATTCCTTTTATGTCGTGTGTTGCTTTGGGGGCTAAATAGACCCACCAAACGAGGTGAAATTCAACTACCAAAAGGTGTTTTACGCTGTTAAAGCGCATTTCTTACCTAAGAAAATCGTTCCACAACCACTGCAGTTTGGCAATACCCAAAATCGAAGGAAACCATGGATTTGAAGCCTAAAGACCGGCCATTGGGGCTTATTTTGGTCGCCGCTTTAGTGGGTTTTGAGGGGTTATTTGTGATCGTTTTGGCGGGCATTCTGGCAGCCGAAATCTTCGCCGGAGAGTCTCGAAGTTTAGCCACCATGATTGCGCTTGTTGTACTGACTGCGCTCGCCGGAATCTGGGTCGTTTACATCGCACTGCGTATTTTTCAAGGCAAGCGTTGGGCACGATCTGGCGCTTTGTATTGGCAGCTGGTGCAACTTTCGGTTGCCATCGGAAGCTTCACCGGACAATTTGCGAGTCAAGCGATTGGTTGGTCGCTTATCGTGCCTTCGGTAATTGTGTTGGTGTTGATTTTTACAAAGCCGGTCATAAATGCCACGATGTCAGGCATGCGCGACAAACCGCTTGGCAGTAATTAATTTGGTGATTAATTAAATTTCGAGTTGCTTGCGAATCGAAGCAACGTGACCGGTTGCTTTGACGTTGTAAAGCGCAAGTTCGATCTTGCCTTTTTCGTCAATTGCAAATGTAGAGCGAATCACGCCGACATATTCACGCCCATAGAGCGACTTTTTACCGTAGGCACCATATGCCTTGTGCACGGATAATTCCGGATCGCTCAGCAAAGGGAACTTCAACTTCTGGTTCTTCTTGAACTTCAAAAGTTTTTCTGGCTCATCTGGGCTAATGCCAAGAACTACGTAACCAGCTTTTTTGAACGGCGTTAGGTTGTCGTTAAAGTCACAAGCTTCTGTGGTGCAACCTGGTGTTTCGGCCGCGGGGTAAAAATAAAGCAAAACTTTCTGACCCTTAAAATCGGCAAGTGAAACCTTGTTGCCGTCTTGATCAACGACCTTGAAACTTGGAGCCTTTGCGCCTACTTCTAGCTTGATTGCTGCTGCCATGGCTTTATCTCACCCAATACCAAATAATTGACGGAGTCCGGCAACTACCGGTGACTATGCCAGTTTCTGCCATCCAAGGGAAAGTTCCCGGCTCGACCCAGCCTCCATCTTGCACCAAAGTGCCCCACCAGTTTTCTGAACTAGACACGCTAGTGGTCAAGTGACCAGCCTCGTATTCCGAAAGATAAGGCATTCTTTTTTCTATCGAGCTGTCGTTGTAATCCCAGTTTGGGTTTCCATATGAATCTGGGAAGCCGACATTTCGGGCGATATTTGTGTTTAAGTTGCTCGTCGAAGTGAAACTGTAACTTTTGGGCGCGGTCCAAATTCCCCCACATTTTTGATATTCGCCTGCGTCAATTCTGTACTGAAATGATGGGCCGTCGTCTTTAATGAAATCCGCAAACTCAAGAATTGAATATTTACCTTGAATTGCTTGATTAGACAAATCCGCAGGATTAACCGGAGGCTGTAATTCATTAACTTTTCGAGTTTCGGCGTAGCTCCATGTTCGCGTTGAATTTGCCAGGATCAAAGTCCAACCGCCGCCGTCAGTTTCCATATCGGCATAAATTTGAAATGGTTCACCATTATTTATGTTTTCGTTCTTGATCCAATAAACGCCCGAGGCGAATCGTGGGTATTGGTTATGAATTTGCAAAGCACTACGACCAGCCGTTTCACGGCTAAGTCCATCTGTTCTTCGGCAATCTTTTGAGGCGGATTTTGCAACTGCAAGTTTTGCGATTTCGCTCGCATTTGATGCGGTCGAACACTGCGGGTTGCTAGTTTTTCCGGGGACGGAGGCTGGCACATTTGCTGCCATGGCAGGAATTCCAGATGCAAGCAGAACTGCGCCAACGATGGCGCCAATCAAAGATTTGTTTTTCATCTCTCTCCAAATTCGACTCTTTGGTCATCATACGCCGAGACAAGTGCCAATTCTTCATAGACCAACCCGCGGCAAATCCTGGCCTGTTTGGAAAAGACCTTGTGGTAATGTTTTATCTCGTTGCGCCTTGGCGTAATGCGCCTCTAGCTCAATCGGCAGAGCAACTGACTCTTAATCAGTGGGTTCCGGGTTCAAGTCCCGGGGGGCGCACAGATAAAACAAAAATGAGGCCGACAGGCCTCTTTTTCATTTATTGGGCATACTGTGTGCATGCAGAAACATCTCATCACCCTTTCCGATTCACGCACCCTAGAGGTTTACTCGGCTGGAACTCCATCTGCGCAAGCGCTGGTCTTTCACCATGGCACACCCGGTTCAGCACTTAGCTGGCAACGCTGGTTTGCGGCAGTCGACCAACTCGGGGCATTCGCAATTTCCTATTCACGACCTGGCTATGGCGAAAGTACTCGCAAAAAATCTCGAACCGTTATTTCCAATACCCAAGACATTTCTGAAATGCTGAAACATTTCGGAATTCAAAAGTACGTAGCAATTGGATGGTCCGGGGGAGGCCCACACGCTCTGGCGGACACAACACTTGATTCTTGCCTGGCAGCCATAACACTTGCCGGTGTTGGCGCGTTTGGCGCAAGTGATTTGGATTTTCTCGAAGGCATGGGCCAAGAAAATTATGACGAATTTAATGCCGCACTAAATGGTGAATCAAAACTTGATGAGTGGATGCAAGAAAATTCTGAATCGATGGCTGAAGTCACTGGCCCGCAACTTATCGAAGCACTAGGCGGCTTGATTGGCGAGGCGGATAAACGAGCTTTAGATCCCGAAGCCGCAGAAAAAATGGCTCGTGAATTTAGGCATTCACTGATAAATGGATATACAGGTTGGATGGATGATGATTTTGCTTTCATCCAAGATTGGGGTTTTGAAATTGGCTCAATCAATAA